>JALUTJ010000539.1 GCA_027057985.1 Chromatiales bacterium | reverse complement strand
TCCGAACGAGCACCTTGTTAGCACTATTTGCGTAGCTCATAAGCTTGTTTCAGTAATGAGTTAATCGTTTCTTCCTTCTCTGAAATATCATTTTCAGAAAGCTTAATTCTGTAGCTCCCCCAACGCTTATCATAATCAAGCATATCAAGCTCTGCATTGGATATTGCCTCTTCTGTTTCCTCTGTTTGGGGCAAGCGTATTTCAAGGCGTAAAGCGCTTTTTTGAGGACGGCATACCGCAAAATTACAAGCCCGACCATCTACCCAGAAGCCGATGTAATATTTGTTGTAGCTGAACTCAGCTGCGGGCAAAAAGGATTTTGATATTTCAAGTATCCTATCTGCCAATGCTACTGTTTTTTTCGTTCCTCTCTTTTCCCAGTAATTCCTGTCTGTGGGTTCGGATACTTCCTCATCTTCTTCGATGTATCCGAGTTTCACAGTATCAAGAACTTTTGTGAATTGAAGCCCAACACCTTCAGGTGTTTCGATAGCGGTTGCTTGAATAGCCATTATCGGTATAAAACCATTAAACAAACCGACCACATTAAGGAACCTGCTCGTAATATCTTCTGCAACTATTACTGCTGTATGGTCGTATTGTGGATATTTTCTTCTTTCAATATCCCAATATTCAATGGTTCTGATTATATGAGATTCATCAGTAGCACCTAACTGAATTTCAACCTCATACCTTCCGTGTCCATCAGCATCCTGCAATAGCAAATCAAGACGACCAGCACCGATATGAATACGTTCTTTATCTTTTAGAATGACATCGCCAATCCCGAGAATTGAAGGGTCATCAGCAATAATATCCTGTAACCACCTTTCATTTAATGTTGGGTGGTTCTTCAAATTTACCGTTTTCAGTTTGATATGCTTCATAACTTCCTTTGAGTGCTAACAGTGATTTAGGCCGCGAGCGACAATTTCTGTAATATGCTGCTCGCGGCATATTCTGGTACGTTTTTGTTATTTTTTATGATATATCATATAGCAGTTTTTATGGATTCTGCCAATCTTTTTGTTATGCCGCAGCGCCTTAAAGGATTAATTGATTTCCTCTTCTCTGGCTAAATAATATCTTATAAATCAGTGGTATAGAGTATTGCGGCTGATTTTGTCGTCTGGTTTGTGTGACTTGTTCTGCACGATATTACTTATGATTTCTGTGTTAAATTCGCTACCCTGCGATCAGTTCTGTAAACAAATATTGAAATGTAAAATGCCGCGATATTTTGTTATTAGACAGGCAATTTTTTTGCATTCCAGGCTTCATTCACCAAAATGGTGCAAGTAGTCTGGCGTTTTAATTTTCTCACTAAAAGTGCATTAATATTGTCTCGGTTTCAGGTAAGCAGTACGGCGATAATTCCGCTAAAAAAGATGCCATCAAAGGTGCCGGCACCGCCGATCGAGGCAAAGGGCACACCAAGTTTTTTTATATCTTTTATCCGTAACAGATCGGCACCGATTAATACCCCCAGTGTACCGCTAACATACGCAATCACGGCGCTGTATCCGGGGGCTAGCAGTATCGCCGCCAGTGCTGCGGTAACGGGTGGAATAAAGACCGGGATGCCGATACCGACGCCTTTAACCGGTCGGCTGCCCAGATAACTGACCAGGGCAACAGCGAAAATGGCGCTAAGTAGTTGCGGCAGGGGAACCTGATACAATGTCAGTAAATACAGGCTAAAAGCAACCGGAATAAGGGCACCACCAACATTCAATAAGATCACGATCTTGCCTTCGACAACCGGTGCAGTTTTTAAAAGCTGTTTGGGAATGGTCAGGTTATCGGCCAGTTTCATCCCCGGTGCATCGATAGTAAACAGGCGCAGGTTGATCAGGCTGCCAAGCAAAGTACTGAAAAGTAATAGTGATGCCGAGTCGGGAGAAAGCCCGAGTTTGGATAATACAAGACCGAAAACACCGAGTTGTAATGCAATCAGTAGCAATACGACTGCAAGTGCAAGATAGAGAATTGGCATGCTTAACCTTTAATTAGCATCGAGACTTTTTCCGCCAGCAACTCGGTCAGTGCAATACAGTTGCTGGGGTGGGGAATACTGTCGGTACTGTAGGTGTTTTTAATCCCGCTTTCTTTTAGTGTTTGCAGTGCGTGTTCACCAAACAGGGCATGGGTTACCAGCACATCGACCTGTGCTGCGCCTTTTTTATACAGTAACTCGGCCGCACGCGCCAGGGTATGCCCACTACTGAGTACATCATCGACCTGGATGATATGTTGATCTTTGAAGTCGATATCGGGCAGGTGAATCTCAACATGGGTATCGCTGTAACGGGTCTTTGTTGCCACGGCAAAGCGTGCGCCACTGACCGAGGCTACCTGTTCAACCCATTGCAGGGATTCTTCATCCGGGCCAAGCAGGATGACATCCTGATTTAAAGACTCGACAAAGCGGCCAAGCCATGGTGCCGCCGTGGTGACAATAGTATTGGTATCGGGGATAACCTCATCCAGTGAATGGATGCGGTGCAGGTGTGGATCCACTGTGATTAGATCATCAAACAGTTCGCCAAGCCAGTGCCCAATTATTTGTTGACTTATTGCCTCGACCGGGTGAAAGGATTTATCCTGCCGCATGTAACTCAGGTACGGCGCAATGAGCGAAATTCTTTTTACACCCTGCTGGCGCGCAGTTTTAACCGCAAGCAATAGCTCCACCAGCTTGTTATTGGGAAAGTCCAGGCTGAGGCAGAATACAGCATGTTCGGCAACCTGCTCGGGCAGCGTTACCAGGCTTTCTTTATCCGGAAAGTGATGAACCTTGATATTAAGGCAGGGCAGTTGCAGTGCCTGTGCCAGTTTGTCGCCCTGCGCGCGGTAGGCAGGGAAGGAATAGATGGCAACAGGCAGGGTGTTAGTCATTTTTATATTTCCATGTAGAACTGTGGCACTTCATCTTCGCTACCGATGGTATAGCCGCTGTTTTCTTCGGCCAGCGAGGTTGCAAACTTGAAGTCAGCCGGAAACTCGGCATAGATGCGATAGAGCACGTCGCCTTTTTTTACATGTGCACCGAGTTTTTTTACCAGGTCAACACCGGCACGTTGATCCATGGGAGCACCGGCACGGCGGGCGATCTTTGCCATCTGGTAGTTATCGATACTGGTGATGACACCATCACTGGCGGCACAAATTTCGGTCATGCGTTTTGCCGGGGTAAAGTCGGCATCTACTGCACCCTGGGCCTCGATAATCGCTTTCATTTTTTTCAGGGCACGGCCATCTTCAAGGATATCCCGGGCAATGGCATAGCCCTGGCCACCTCGGACATCCGGATCAAATTCGAGGATGCGACCAGCGAGGCGCAGTGCTTTCTGGCGCAGATCGGCGGGAGCATCGGGATCGTTTTCCAGCACCTGCATCACGTCGCGGGCTTCGAGTTGCGGGCCGATACCATTACCAATCGGCTGGCCGCCGTCGGTAATCACCACTTCCAGATGGATGCCGAGGCGATCGCCAAGGTACTCGAACATCTTGCGCAGTCGCAGTGCCTGGTTCATGTGCCGCACCTTGGCGGTCAGGCCGACCGGGATATCAATCAGAAGGTGGGTGGAGCCAGCGGCGAGTTTCTTGGAAAGGATCGAGGCCAGCATCTGTCCTTCAGAGTCGATGCCCAGCGGCCGTTCTACCGAGATCAGGATGTCATCGGCCGGTGCCAGCCGGGCGCGACCGCCCCAGGCAAGGCAGGCCTGGGTCTTGCTGACCACCTTGTGCATTTTCTGTGGTGTTAAATCGACTTCGGCGAGCACCGACATGGTATCGGCGGTACCGGCCGGGGAGGTTATGGCACGGCTGGATGTCTTGGGCATCAGCAGACCGTGCGCGGCAATAATGGGGACGATTATCATGGTGGTGCGATTACCGGGTATGCCGCCGATGCAGTGTTTATCCGCCACCAGGGGTGCATCCCAGTGAACCTGTTCCCCGGTATCGATCATGGCGCGAGTCAGGTGCAGGATTTCTTCCCGATCCAGCCCACCCTGAGCACAACTGACCAGAAACGCGGCCATTTCCATCTTGGAATAGCGGTTATCGATAATATCCTGGGTGATCTGCTGAAATTCTTCCAGTCGCAGGCGCTGACCATCAATCTTGCGTCGTACTGCGTCCATGGAAGCCGGGGGCTCTGCATGCTCCACCCGCACCAGCTGGCCTTCTTCCATATCGAGCTGGGCAAAAGCCTGTTCCGCCAGGCCGAGTTCACCCTCGCTAACAATATGTTCATCATCGACGACATTGAGCACGGCATGAACCCGGGAGCCGTTCGCCATAATGGATATCTTGCTCAGGGCCTGGAAACCCTCTGCCCGATACAGAGAGCAGTTGCGGTGCAGGTAGGCCACGTTTTCATGGTAGGTATCGATCGCCACGCGGCGAAGTTTGAGCATGCTATTGGGAGATTTTTTCGACATGTCTTCTATCATAAGCTAAGCCGATGATTTATCAAGTGATTTTGTCTGCAGCAAAATTCACCTGTTTTTTCTCTTTTCACCTTGAATTACGCCTTGTCGACCGCATAAAAGCGGTACAATACAGCCCCTTTATTTTGACCACTGACAGTAGAGAGTGAGTGATGCCAATATACGAATATGAATGCCAGGCCTGTGGCCATAGCAAAGAAGCCCTGCAGAAAATCAGTGATGATCCGCTTACCGATTGTCCCGAGTGCGGCAAGCCCGAGCTGAAGAAAAAAATCTCGGCAGCGGGTTTTCGTCTCAAGGGCGGCGGCTGGTATGAAACCGACTTTAAATCCGGCAGCAAGAAAAATGTGGCCAGCTCCGGTGGCAGTAAAGACTAAATCGATAGCTTTCAGCCCTCTCAGGAGAGCACTGCAAATTCAGGCAGATTTTGCAGTGCGTCCCCGTTTTTAGCGTTATAAAGCCCTAAAATAAAATTTTCCCCTGATAGTTGTGCCTGATGGTTGCACTCGGGCCGGTCAATCCGTAACATTCCCGCCTTTATTTTTATTGTTTCAGGAACAGGAAATGCGTACTCATTATTGTGGTGAAGTGACAGAATCACTGATTGGTCAGGAAATTACGGTTTGCGGCTGGGTTCATCGCCGCCGTGATCACGGTGGTGTGATATTCATCGATCTGCGTGATCGAGAAGGTCTGCTGCAGGTGGTCTACGATCCGGATATTGAAGACGTTTTTGCCACCGCCGAAAGTGTGCGCAGTGAGTATGTTTTACAGGTCAAAGGCCTGGTGCGCGAGCGTCCCGAAGGGACTATCAACGAAAAACTGGCTTCCGGCCAGGTGGAAGTACTGGGTAAGGAACTGACCATTCTCAATACCGCGCAAACACCACCGTTTATGCTGGATATTGCAGACGGTGAAGTTTCTGAAGAATTACGCCTGAAATACCGTTATATCGACCTGCGTCGTGAGTCGATGCAAAAGCGCATGCGCATGCGTTCCGAGATAGTGCGCATCCTGCGCAACAACCTTGATGGCCAGGGCTTCCTCGACATGGAAACCCCCATGCTGACAAAGGCCACCCCGGAAGGCGCACGGGATTACCTGGTGCCCAGCCGTACCCATGCCAACAGCTTTTTTGCCCTGCCGCAGTCACCGCAGCTGTTCAAGCAGTTGCTAATGATGTCTGGCATGGACCGTTACTATCAGATCGTGCGTTGTTTCCGTGATGAAGATTTACGCGCCGATCGCCAGCCGGAATTTACCCAGCTCGATATCGAGACCTCGTTCCTGGATGAAGAGCAGATCATGGCCATGACCGAGGACATGATGCGCGAAGTCTATAGCAAGGTGCTGAACGTCGAGTTACCAAACCCATTCCCGCGCATGCCTTATGATGAAGCGATGAGCCGCTTTGGTTCTGACAAGCCGGATCTGCGTATCCCGCTTGAGCTGGTGGATATTGCCGATCTGCTCAAGGATGTTGAATTCAAGGTCTTTTCCGGCCCGGCCAATGATGAAAAAGGCCGCGTTGCCGCGCTGCGCCTGCCACAGGGCAGCAAGCTTAGCCGCAAGGATATCGATGATTACACTAAATTCGTTGGTATTTACGGTGCCCGCGGACTGGCCTATATCAAGGTCAATGAGCTGGCGAAAGGCCGTGATGGCCTGCAATCGCCGATTCTCAAGTTCCTGCCGGATGAGGCCATTACTGGCATTATGGAGCGGACCGGTGCCGAAGACGGTGACCTGATTTTCTTTGGTGCCGACAGGGCCAAAATCGTCAACGAGGCGCTGGGTGCGCTGCGCGTCAAGCTGGGTGAAGACCTTGAACTGATGCAGGAGGAGTGGGCCCCGCTCTGGGTGGTCGATTTCCCGATGTTCGAGTGGGATGATAATGCCAACCGCTGGCAGTCCCTGCATCACCCGTTCACTTCGCCGCGAGAAAGTGATCTTGATTTGCTGGAAAGCGATCCCGGCAACTGTTATTCCCGCGCCTATGACATGGTTATCAATGGTACCGAGGTCGGTGGTGGCTCCATGCGTATTTACCGCGAAGAAGTACAGAAAAATGTCTTCAGGGCACTGGGGATTTCCGACGAGGAAGCCAGTGAAAAATTCGGCTTCCTGCTCGATGCCCTGAAATACGGTTGCCCACCGCATGGTGGGATTGCCTTCGGTCTCGACCGGCTGGTGATGCTGATCAGCGGTGCCGAGTCGATTCGTGATGTGATGGCCTTCCCGAAAACCCAGTCGGCCAGTTGCCTGCTGACCCAGGCACCTTCCGAGGTGAGCGAGGCACAACTGCGTGAATTGCATATCAAGTTGCGCAAGCCGGTAGCAAAAGAAGAGGAATAAGCCCCGAATATGGCCTAAATGGCTGTTTTCAGGGTAAAAAAACAGGGACTGACCGTATTTTTTCACGGTGAGTCCCTTTTTTCATTTATGTCTGCCGTTTTGTGACCGATATATAGATGGTAGTCCACCTGTTCGGGTATATTAAATAAGGAAAAGCGGTGCGATATGCTAAAAAGATGAGTCTGTCGAG
>JALUTJ010000538.1 GCA_027057985.1 Chromatiales bacterium | reverse complement strand
GTCCGTACTTGTGATGGTAGGTATAGTCGGCATGACCGGGACGGAAACGGTCCATGATCTCGGAATAGTCTTTTGAACGCTGATCGGTATTATGAATAATCAGGGCAATCGGTGAGCCGGTGGTTTTTCCTTCAAATACGCCGGATAAAATCTGCACTTCATCCATTTCCCGCCGTTGTGTAGTATGCCGGGTTTTGCCCGGGCGGCGGCGTTCCAGGTCAGCCTGCAGGTCTTCCTCGCTTAGCGCCAGTCCCGGAGGACAGCCATCGACAATACAGCCAATCGCGGCACCGTGACTTTCACCAAAACTGGTGACCGTAAATAATTTACCAAAAGTGTTTCCGGACATAATAACGTAGATTTCTTGTAAGGATTTAGCGCAATTCTAGCAAGAATCCGGGTTATTTAAAATTATTATCTCCACGGAACCCTTTTTGTGCATTTATGCAGCACAGAGTAGCGGAGGCTAACTATTTACTAAAGAAAGCCATACTGGTGCCGACTAAAAGAAGAGCGGATAACAACCCATAAAGAAACATGACCAGACTGAAACCCACTAAAAGTACCCTGCTGCTGATTGCCGGTTTCAGTGCCACCCTGCTGATCACCCTGGCCGCGCTGGCCTTTATTTCCCTGCAAATCAATGATACCCAGGAACAGATAAATAATATTGTTACAACCAATAACGAAAAAACCCGTCTTCTGGTTCAGATGCAGCAAACCAGTCGTGAACGCACCCTTGCCTTATACAAACTGGTACATATTCACCGCAAATCTGCCTATAACAAAATCCTGAAAAAATTCCAGAACTATGCAGAGACATTTTATGCCGCGCGTGAAAAGCTGCTTACCATGCCACAGACCGAGCAGGAAAAAGTCCTTCTCAAACAACAAAACAAGTATAGCCAGCTTGCAATGCCATTACAGAACCTGATTATCAAGCTGATAGACAAGAAACGCTACCGCGACGCTGTAAGCACACTCAACAGCAAGTCTATCCCGATGCAAAACCGGGTGCTGGCACAGCTGGAAAAACTGATTAATTACCAGTACAGCAATAACCAGAAAATCACTCACCAGCTGGAAGATCAGCTGAATAAAAACATCGCCATTATCATTTTTACCGCCATTACTATCCTGGTACTCACCATTTTCACTTCGATTTATGTTATCGCTCGTATCAATCGCAGTGAAAAGCAGCTGTATTTTGAAAAAGAACTGGCCCAGATAACCCTGAACTCGATTGGTGACGGGGTTATTACCATTGACAAGGATTACCGCATACAGACCATTAACCCGGTAGCCGAAATGCTAACCGATACCAGTGCGAAAGAAATTATTGGTAAAAGTATTCTTGCATTTTACAGTGACCGTGATAAGCAACAGGGTTCAGAGTTCAGCAAAAAGCTTTTACACAATAATAAACGTTCATTATTTGATATCACCCTGACCCGCAATGATGGGAAACAGCACGAGGTGGAACACACTATCGCACCGATTATCGACCCGCAGCAAGATATACTCGGCGCTGTTATTATCCTGCGCGATGTTACAGAGATGCGTAACATGGAAAAACGTCTCAGTTACCAGGCCTCACATGATGCGCTCACTGGCCTGATTAACCGCCGTGAATTTGAAGTACGTCTGCAACAGACGATTCGTAATGCCCAGACCGAAAAAACATCGCATTCTATCTGCTTTATCGACCTCGATAAGTTCAAGATCATCAATGACACCTCAGGGCATGCTGCCGGAGACGAATTCCTCAAGCAGATATCAAAGACCATCCAGTCACAACTACGGCATACCGATGTACTGGCCCGACTGGGAGGTGATGAGTTTGCCATAATTCTGGATAACTGCTCAATTCACCAGGCGAAAATCATTGGTAGTAATATTTTAAAATGTATCAGGAATACCCGCTTTAGCTGGGATGATAACTCATTTGAAGCCGGAGCCAGCATGGGCATTGTCCCTATCAACCAGTACACCAGCTCGGTATCAGATGTAATGAGCTCGGTCGACGCCGCCTGCTACGAGGCAAAAGACAAGGGACGGAACCGCATCCAGGTCTTTAAGCCTAATGATGCCGACTTTGTTAAACATAAAATGGAAACCTCATGGAT
>JALUTJ010000537.1 GCA_027057985.1 Chromatiales bacterium | reverse complement strand
GGTGCTTTCTTTGGCTGGCTTGCCACCTTCCTGAGTATGTATTTTATTCCGGTAACGGGTAAAAACCGCTGGGCTCAACGCATTTTTACATTTTTACTGCTTTTTGCGGTTATTCACCTGGTATTTTTGCACAAGGCTGGCGATATCGAAGCCCGTTTCCTCGAGGTTTTAACCCCAATTATCTGTTTCCTGCTCAGCCTGAAAGGGCTAAACTCACTCTATCTTGAACCAGTCATAAAAAGAATAAAATAAACCTGCCAGAAAATGTCTAACTCTGAAGAAAAAATACAGTTTAAGTTAAGCTGGCTAATCCGTATCAGTATTACCCTGCTGATACTCTTCCTTATATTTCGCAGCATTGATATCAGCAACGTGAAAAACAGTATTTTTTCAGCAAATATTCCCCTGCTTTTTCTTGCCATCCTGTTCCAGTTTGTCAGCACTTTTCTCGCCGGTTATCGCTGGGGCAAGATTATGAAAAAACTGCAGTTCGGCCAGCGCACCGCGTTCTATGTACACAGCTATTTCAAAGGCTCTTTTTTCAACCAGGGACTACCCACCAGTATCGGGGGCGATGCGATACGGGTGCTCGATGTTGCGCAAAATGGACATCGAAAACGCGATGCCCTGATTGGCGTTATTATCGACCGCGGTATTGGTCTGACCGGCCTGCTGATTCTCAACCTGGTCGCTAATTTTTTCCTCCCCGACCTGTTGCCACAAAACCTGTTTTATATGATCAATACCGTCGTTATTTCCGGACTGGCTGGCTTTATTGCTTTTATTTATATCCATCGCCTGAAATTTCTGTATCGTAATCGCCTCTTTAACTATATTTTGCGAATTTCCGAGTACCTGAATAATATCCTGAAGAACCCATCTTCACTGGGTTTTCATCTCTCGCTCAGCGTCATTATTCACCTGCTCTCGACTATCAATATCTTTCTGGTGGGAAAAAGTGTCGGCCTGCAATACGACCTCCTCACCATTATGGTCATCGTGCCTCCAGTGATCCTGCTGACACTGGTACCGATATCACTGGCGGGCTGGGGTATTCGTGAAGGTGCCCTGATTGGCCTGTTTAGTTTAATCGGAGCAAGTTCAACAACCGTGCTGTCGATGTCGATTCTCTATGGTATTATACTGATTATAACCAGCCTGCCCGGTCTGTATTTTTATCTACATGAAAAAAAACCGGCTACTAGTTAAATAAGCGTTCCAAATACCTGTGAACTTTGGGAATAAGAGAAAAGTTTAGGAGGTAGAAAGTCGTTGTCGATCAAGACCGTGGGCCGCAGGGAGAGCGGCCCCCGAGCCTACAGGGATGTATTTACGGCGTGTCTTGATTGGCAATGACTGAAAAACCTCCAATCACTGAAAGCAAAATACACTCTTCTATCCTTTATACTGGGCAGGTATTTGGAGCAGCTATTATTTTTTTACAGGAGTGAATAGTGCTGCCCTATAACCAGACCCTGATAATCATACCGACCTATAATGAAGTCGATAATGTTGGTCGCATGATTGACACCCTGTTCGATCTTTATCCTGATATATCCCTGATGATCATTGAAGATGGTTCCCCTGATGGTACTGCCGCCGTGGTCAGAGAGAAACAGAAAAACCAGCCAAACCTGCATATGATAGAACGTAGCGGTAAGCTGGGACTGGGCACGGCCTATATCGAAGGTTTCAAATGGGCCCTGCAACGTGATTACCAGTTCTTTATCCAGATGGACTGTGATTTTTCCCATGATCCAGAATCGGTAAAAGATTTGCTTGAAGCCGCGCAGGACAATGACCTGGTTATCGGTTCACGCTATATCGGTGGTATTCGTATTATCAACTGGCCACTTCGACGCCTGCTGTTATCCAATATGGCGTCCCTGTATGTGCGTATGATTACCGGCATCCCTGTGCACGATGCAACAACAGGCTTTAAATGCTTTCGACGCAAAGCACTGGAAGCGCTTGATCTCGACAAGATTAAATCAAAAGGTTATATCTTCCTGTTTGAAATGACCTACCGCGCCTGGCAAAAAGGATTCAGAATCAAAGAAGTCCCTATTATTTTATATGAACGCCGCGATGGCCAGTCCAAGATGGGTAAAGGCATTATCTTTGAAGC
>JALUTJ010000536.1 GCA_027057985.1 Chromatiales bacterium | reverse complement strand
TGATCTGTTCAATATTGAAACCCTGCTCACTGACCACCTCGGTAACACGAGCCAGGTGCCGGGCACTGATCTGACGACCGAGCAAGGTCACAATATGCCGGGGTTTGCCCTGCGCCTGTACCCAGTGTTCATAATCTTCTTTTGATACCGGGGTAAAGCGTACATTAAGGTTCAGTTCATGCGCACGGAATAAAATGTCCTTGAAAACCGAGCAGCTCCTGGCATCCTCGGGTGATTCAATCAGAATGCCCAGTGACAGGCTTTCATGGATAACCGACTGGCCAATATCCAGCACGGCAATATCATAATTGGCAAGAATACCGGTTAAAGATGCGGTAATCCCGGCGCGGTCCAGCCCGGAAACAGTAATGAGTACAACGTCTGACACGAAAAAACACCTAATAAAATGGAATAAAATCAGGAGGCAGATAATACCACACTCCCCATTCTGAATCTTTCCTGCACGCACCCTTAATCGTCAAATAAACGTCATCTCCTTTTAATCAATCTGTCACATAGAGCGGTTATTTTAAGCAGGAATAATTCAAAATGAGAAAAGGCTATGTTCACTATTGAAAATGTTATCGATACCCAGTTTCCTTCACTCAAGGATCGGCGCAAGAAATACCTTAAACCCTTTAGCTCTTTTCTGCGCCTGATGTTTCATGAGTCAGAGGTGCAGCAATTCGAACAGCGTTACAACCACTTACGTGGCATGGATTTTGTGGAGCAGGTGCTGGCGTATTTTGACTTTACTTACAGTGTAAGTGAACGAGACCTGGTAAAAATACCTGCCCATGGCCGCGTGGTTATTGTTGCTAACCACCCTATTGGCACTCTGGATGGTCTGGCACTTTTGAAAATGGTACACAGGATTCGACCAGATGTAAAAGTGGTAGCCAACCAGATGCTCGGTGCCATCAAGGCACTTGAGCCCTTACTGTTTACCGTGGACAACCTCGGTGGAAACACCCGTAAACAGAACCTGAAAAATATTATTGAATACCTTAAATCCGATTCGGCAGTGATTATCTTTCCTGCTGGTGAAGTTTCTCGTCTTGGTCCTAAAGGCATCAAGGATGGTGAATGGAACAAGGGCTTTATAAATATTGCCAATAGTGCCCGGGCACCAATCCTGCCAATTCATATCAATGGCAGAAATTCGCTTTTCTTTTATACCCTCTCCATTCTTGCCCGCCCACTATCCACTTTCTGGCTGGTGCATGAGATGTTCAAACAGGAAAACAAGTCGATCATTTTTAAAGTGGGTGAAAAAGTTGAGCACGAGAATTATTATAAACAAAAGATAAGTGCTCGCGACAAGGCTGCGCTTTTTAGACGCCATGTTTACATGCTGGGCGCAAATAAAAAGCTGGTATTCAAAACCGAAGCTGCCATTGCACATCCCGAAGATCGTCAACGTTTACGCAAGGAACTGCGTGAATGCGAGTTACTGGGTGAAACCAGTGACAATAAGCAGATTTACCTGTTTCATTATAAACCAGACACCTCGTTAATGCGGGAAATTGGCCGACTGCGTGAACTGTCGTTCCGCGCTGTGGGAGAAGGAACCGGTATGCGGCGCGATATCGATAAGTATGACAGTTACTACATGCACCTTATTTTATGGGATGAAGCCGAGCTTGAGATTGCCGGTGCCTATCGGCTTAGTGATACCAACCGCATCCTGGCATCTGCCGGCCTTGACTGTATCTATACTTCTTCCCTGTTCAAGTACAACGAAGCGATGAAACCCTATCTTTACCGTGGCCTTGAGCTTGGCCGCAGTTTCGTGCAGCCAAAGTACTGGGGCAAGCGCAGCCTGGATTACCTCTGGTATGGTATCGGTGCCCTGCTAAAGGCAAACCCGCAATACCGTTACCTGTTTGGCCCGGTCAGCATTAGCGATAACTATCCACAGGTGGCAAAGGATTTACTGGTCTATTTTTACAGCCAGTATTTTGGTTGCAAAGAAAAACCTGCAACGGCTATCCGGCCTTATAGTATAGATACCGAGCGTGAAAAAGAGCTGGCACAGCACTTTAATCACAATGATTACAAAAAAGACTTTGCCCAGCTCAAGACCCTGCTCAATATGCACGGCCACTCGGTACCCACGCTTTACAAGCAGTACACAGAAGTCTGCGAGGAAGACGGCGTTATTTTCAGTGATTTCAATGTCGATCCTGAATTTTCTGACTGCGTCGATGGTTTTGTCATTGTCGATATTGACAGGTTAAAGGAGAAGAAACGACAGCGCTACCTGGGTGAAGATGAATCCTGAATGGACATAAATAATCTGAATATTTTAGTAAAATTATGACAGCTGTTGTATTTTTGTTGCATCGCCTGGCATGTATAATTAAGGCATGCAATACAACTGTGTTATCAATGCCTGGGGCAAACACGAAGCCGAGCTGCGTGGTTTTCTAACCCGGCAAACTAAAAACATTACCCTTGCAGAGGATATTCTGCAGGAAACCTTTCTGCGCGCCATGACCGAAGGCGCAAAGTTCTGTTCACTGGAAAATCCGCGTGCCTGGCTGTTTCGTGTTGCCCGTAACCAGCTCATCGACCAGTCGCGCAGCTACGCCGCCCGGCACCAGGTCGGTGAACTTGACAAGGACATTCCCGAAGAAAATGATGAAATCCCCGCCGTAACTACCCTGGATGCCTGCCTGCCGAAGGCACTGACACGACTCAACAAGGAAGATCGCGAAGCCATCGAACGCTGTGATCTCGAAGGCCAGCAACAGGCCCAGTATGCCGAAGACAAGGGGCTTTCACTTACCGCAGCAAAATCACGCGTGCAGCGGGCCCGCAAACGCCTCAAACAGGAGCTGGTTGAGTTGTGCAAGGTCAACTTTGATGACGCCGGTAATGTTTGTTGCCACAGGAGTACAGGTGGTGGTGACTGTTAAACTCCCGTACTACCCTGCTGTCCCTGGCTTTCCTCGCCTTTAAAAATTATCTGAAAACCTGCATCTTTTTCCAACCTGCCTCGTCTCCCTGATAACTCCCTGATTTTTACTCTGTCAGGTAATAACCTGAGAGATAACGAGGAATTACTATGTTTGATGCCTTTGCCAGTTTGCTGGCCTACCAGTGGCTGGGACTTGATCCTGCCAGCCACACCGGTGCGGCCGTGCACTTTTTTATTATGGACACGACAAAAATCTTCTTTTTGCTGTTCATCATTATTTACATCATGGGCCTGCTACGCGCCCTGCTCAGCCCGGAGAAGGTGCGTAACTATGTGCGCGGCAAGCCGAAATGGCTGGCACGCAGTCTGGCCATTATCCTCGGTGCGGTAACCCCGTTTTGCTCCTGCTCATCGGTGCCACTGTTTATTGGCTTCGTCGAAGCAGGTATTCCACTGGGCGTGACATTCTCATTTCTGATTGCCAGCCCGATGATCAACGAGGTGGCTGCCGTGATCCTGGTAGGTATTCTGGGCTGGAAACTGGCTGCACTGTATATCGGTGCCGGGCTGCTGGTTGCCTATGTCGGTGGTGTCATTATGGAACGCTTTAAACCCGAGCGCTGGGTAGAGGAGTATGTCTGGAAAATTCATATGGGTGACACTCCAGCCGTTGAAATAGATACCTCGCTGGCCGGTCGTCACCGCTTTGCCATTACCGAGGTAAAGGAGATCGTTGGCCGTATCTGGAAGTGGGTGCTGGCCGGTGTTGCCCTGGGTGCGCTGTTCCATGGCTATGTCCCCGAGAGCTGGGTAGTGGAGCATCTTGGCGGTAAGGACAACTGGTTTGCAGTGCCTGGTGCCGTAGTACTCGGTGTGCCGCTTTATTCCAATGCTACCGGTGTGATTCCGCTGGCCGAAGCCATGCTTGGTAAGGGAGTTGCCATTGGCACTACCCTGGCACTGATGATGAGCATCGCCGCGCTTTCCCTGCCAGAAATGCTGATTTTAAGAAAAGTCATCCGCTGGCCGGCACTGGCGATCTATGCCTCGGTACTGGCGGTTTCCTTCACCCTGGTGGGCTGGGGATTCAACTTTATCAGCGCATAAGCGTTTACATAAATACTATTGATCAGGAGAAATATTATGACTGAACAACCACAATTACACTCATCTATCGTCGCCATGATATCACTGGCCTCGGGGATTGCATCGAGACATCCTGATATGGGCCTGTGCCAGCTCGATCGTTTACGCAGTGCCGGTATCCCCGAGCACCAGATTGAGACCGTAATTGAAATTGCGCGCCATATTCGTGACGAGGCAGCACAGAAACTGGATGCGGCTTTTGATGAAAAGGCAAAACTGTCTGCCAATGAAAAAGATAGCGAAAGTAGTGACTGTTGCAGTGCTGCAAGCCCTGAACCCGCGACAGCAGAAAGCTGTGGCTGCACACCCACACCGAGTGGTCAAAGCTGTTGCTAATCCAGAATTTAATTAAGAGGAAAAGAAAATGAAAAATATTAAAGTACTCGGCACGGGCTGTGCCAACTGTAAAACAACCCTGAAACTGATCGAGGAAGCGGCGAAACAGGCGGGAGCCGATATCGAGCTTGAAAAAGTTGAAGACATCGGTGATATCATGGCTTATGGTGTTATGAGCACACCGGGCGTTGTAATCGATGGAAAAGTCGTACATGCCGGAGGTGTCCCTGATCGCAAAACAGTAGCCAGCTGGGTTGTGTGATATCTGAGCAACAGGTATTCAGACATATTAAATCCATGAGCTATGAGAAACTAGCTCATATAATTGGTATTGTTCTTAAATTAGATCGGATATTTTCCCTCTGCCAGTTTAGCTACCTTATCTTGCAAGCCTTTTAGCATAATCTCCCTTTCTGATTTGTTTTTAGGCACTTCCTGTGCCATGCCGTTAGACACAAAAGAGACAGGGTTACCAAACTTCAAACTCACCTTTGCAGGACGTGGAAAAAACTTACCCGTTGGTAAAAGCTGGTATGCGCCATTAATACCCACAGGTACAATATCACAACCGCTTTTAAAATGAGCATACAGAACACCGGGCTTAAAATCTGCCATTTTTCCAGAGCGGCTTCGCGTGCCTTCTGGATACATCAGAACAAGTTCATTATCCTGTAACAGTTCCAGGGTCTTTTTCAGGCCAGATCGGGCATTATTTCTATCGATCGGCACCGCTCCCAGGCTTTTATGAAGCCATTTTGAAATCGGATTAGCAAAATGCTCCTTTTTCGCCAGAAAGCGTACGCGGCGTTTATGTTTTACAACAATATAGGAGCCAATAAAATAGTGATCAAGATAACTCGTATGATTTGCAATAATTATAGCCCCTTTATATTTTGGAATACTATTTTCAATCTCTATCCACTGACGTTTAAAAGGATACAGCAGTGCATAAACCAGGTAGCCCACAAGTGGCGTTCTATTTCGTTGCCAGTTTATACTTTTTGTCCTGGAATTCTTCACCCATTGTAATAACTTACCCTTAGGATCAATTACAAAAGATTCATCTGCCAGATTAAGCATCGGAATATCCCACTTACTATTTCCATAAGCAATTATCTTGCATGGCTGAATATTTTCACGCTCCAGGTATTCTTTTATGGCTCTACCCTTATTGTGATGATTAACGGTATAACCAGATACCTTTCCCGTATAGCAACCGTTTTTTACTTCCATTTTTGTTGCAATATAATTATCGACACCCAGCTCTTTTACCAGCGCGTGGATAATACTTTCTATACTTGCTGATACCAGTACAATATGAAACCCCTGTTTTTTAAGCTCATCAATTTCCTTGAGCGCAGCCGGAAAAATACGCACTCGAATATAGGGAAGCAGTATTTCTTTGATAGCCTTTTCGACCCCGCCCACGTCAAAACCTCGATAAAGACTAAAGTAATAACGGTCAAAGAGATCACAGGAAAGGTAGTTTAACAGATGAAAATAAAGCCCCTGCAACATTAACCTTAAAGTAAAGCCCAGATGAAACAATCTGGCTGCAATCCCCTTATGGATTAAATTCAGGTAATGGACGCTGTGTGCATCAACAATAGTACCATCAACATCCATAAAAGCGACTTTCTGGATCTTGTTATTAACTACCTGTAATTGTGCCACCTTCCCGGCAGTGCCCAGTTTTTTCAGCGAGCTTTCCAAAATACACATCTCCTTTTATGTATCGTTCACTAAGACAAGTTGACTGCAACCTTTCTATACTATGTTTTATATATTATTGATCATCAGGATAGCAAATATGCTTGATATGTTTTGTGATTTTTCACTCGATTTCAGATAACCTGACCGGTTTGGTCATTTTATCAGTAATAGGATATCATTAAGGGTAAATACTAAGTGCTCAAAGACAGGCTAAATATGTACTCCTAATTCAAACCACTTTATAACGCAGCCAATGCAATACCACTGCCCGGATAAGGCGATACACAACGAATGAATGTTCTTACCGCCTCCATTAGTTTATTCATCGATGAGTAACGATGGTTACGTGTCACGGTATCGTGCAACTGTTTCCAAAGAAGTTCAATCTTGTGTTCTGATCGAGTTTTGGCATCGAAATTCCCTTACTGATCGAGAATCAGGAACACTTACTTTAGAACACCAATCGGGGATGAAAGAGAATATACAGATTGTGCCTCGATTGAAGATCGACGACATGGCCACCTTAAAAGAAGCCGCTGGTGAAGGCCTGGGCATCGTCACCCTACCCGCCTATACCTGCCGTGATGAGTTGGCATCAGGCAAGTTGGTCAAGCCAATCTTAGCCTTATAATGCTGCTAAGAAGTGGCTTTGCTGCTCCAGTCGTAGCGCTTCAACAATTTCTTCAAGCAGAGTTCGCCAATTTTGTCGCGATGCCATGATCTATTCCATTTGAAAATGGTACTAACTGCTTGCCGATGCCTGCTAGTGCCAGATGATGCCAGACAGTAATGTGGGTAAGTTATTGGTTTTGTTAGTTCGGTGTGCCTTGGTGCCTGTCAGTACCAGCCCGTGCCAGATCTGTGCTACTCCCACTCAATGGTGCCCGGTGGTTTGCCGGTGATATCGTAAACAAC
>JALUTJ010000535.1 GCA_027057985.1 Chromatiales bacterium | reverse complement strand
ATTTATTGAAAAGGAGCTTTCAATGGCACTTACCGATACCCAAATGCATAATAACCTGATTTTCTCAAAAGGGAATATCCAGGTATCTCCTCAGCATTTACAGATGCTAAATGCTCGGCCTCCAAAACTATTTATACCATCAAATAGAAATACGCCTGAGCTATCTACAGGTTATAAGATATTTTTAACAGGATATGCTGAATACATCCTGTCACGAGAAGTCAATATTTATGCACAATTTGTTCTCGAAAAATATATCTATCAACTCAAATCAAACCCAAGATCAATAAATGGTAGTTATCAGATGAAAAATACCATTGATACCCGTATGGTAAGCAGCGGTAAATATAATATCTGGTATAAGATTGTGAGCGGGCAGGTTCTTGTATTCAATATTGAGCTACAGAATCAAGCGCAGTTAGCTCGCGACAGACTGGAAAAACCGGGTCTTTATCTAATCAGAAAAAATGGCAAAGGTAACTGGCAGAGAATTCATGCTGAAACCACGATCAAAACAGACCATGCCGCAGTCAATGGAATGCTCAATAATCTCAATAAAGCAACCTGGTTAATGGGGGCACATCTTGATGCAGAATTCGGAAAATCAAAGATGAAGGAGTTTACGCTCTTTCATAATCCCAGTAATGGTGGATTAAGTGATTTCTGGGAGTCAGCAAGAGATAAATTTGGTTTTACTACGGATGTAACACGCAAGTTTTCAAAGGTGTTACAGGATAGTCAGAAACAGGGCAAGGAAATAAAGTGGGTGGCGCATAGTCAGGGTGGTGTTATCTTTGCAGAGGCTGTGCGTTATTATCTAAATGGTAACAGTAGCTGGGCAATCTTTGGTGGCTTCAATGGTATTTTTAAAGACAAAAAAGACATTGATCTGAGTAATCACAAGGTCGTATTTCATGCCAACGCGAATAATAATTTCCGTTCCAGTTTTCTGTTTGAACGGGCTGGCATTGAGGTGCTGGATGCGCATGCAAATAATTATGATATTGTGTATAACATCGCAGGCTTAAATACATTAAACCCTATCAATATATTAGGCTCGGTCGTTTATTCACCACATGTGATTGATGGTACAGTACAGCAAAGCCCACATACACTACCCCAATCACAAAAAGAGTGGGAAAAAAATATGGATACCGGCCCAGGAAGTGGTAGAAACACACTACAGAAAGGTTTTGAAGCTGTAAACGGTGTAGTACAGTCAGGCGTACGGTATATTCAGAACTTTCTAAAATAATGACAAATTCGACTTTTAATATCTCAATTTTACTGGTGGCCATTATGCTGTCTCTATCACAGTTTTTTAATATCAGCAGAGCTGATGAAAACATTCCTTATATGCCAAGACAGATTAATCTGTCCGGGAATATTGTTAATTTCGCCATGCCAGAAAACTTCAGTAAAGATTTTCCGGCAGATCCTCTGGTAGAAAAACTGGATCTGGATAATCCTGAACTTTTTAAAAATGGTAAGCCAGTTGAGATTTTAAGGCGCTGGTGGGATTTTAAAACGGACTCATTTTTCTCGCGTGATGCAGGTACAATGATGATGACAATTCATGTATACAGAATACCCGATAAAGAAAAACCAATAAGTGATTTTGTTAGTTTTCTGGATAGTGTTCTGGAAGATATGGAAAAAAGAAGCCAGGAGAACAATAAAAACAGAGATAAAGAAGATGTTATTTATTTTCCTGCATATTATCAGTCATTCTCACTTGATAACTACCAGGGTGCTAGATGGCTAAGCTCAGGTTCTGGCACGGCAAATGAAGATGAGAAAGTATTTTATTATTTTATGCCACTAAACAGAAAAACCTGGCTCGAAGTCAGTTTTTATTTTGCGCCAGACAATAGTTTGAATGTTCGTGAATTTATAGATGGCTATGCTCGTGGTGTTTTAGATAAAATCATGGATACATTCAGAATTGAATATGCAAAAGATAATACGATAAAAGACATGCGTTTTGATACAAAGCTGTTGCAATAGATCTATATAATATGTTGACACAGGCTTATAATGCCAATATCTAAATTATTTAATATCAGCAGAGCTGATGAAAACATTCCTTATATGCCAAGACAGATTAATCTGTCCGGGAATATTGTTAATTTCGCCA
>JALUTJ010000534.1 GCA_027057985.1 Chromatiales bacterium | reverse complement strand
AATGCTGGATAGAGATATTGATTTACGCATTTTACTACATACTTATATTCTTATTTAATATTTTTATACCTGAATTTTACTCGCGTTAAACCTTAGCATAAATCGATGCTAATAAACCGGTGTTAACGCACATATGCAGACACCGATAGATATGTACCCTGCAAGGTCAGAAAGTGACAATTTTTGTCACATTTAAACAGCCCGTTTTTATTTTTTGTTTGTTAAATCATCCTACATCCACATTCAGTATCATATAGGTTTGTGATTTAAATCACACTAAGTCTATGAATTTCCATTATTTTAATAAAAAAATTAAATTTTCTCCTCTTCTGCCGGTATACTCTGTTGAGAGTTGGCATACAAACTGCTATAAAAACTATCAGAAACAATAACTGGAAACGGTTAGGTTTATTTATAACTGGTTTTAACTGAAACACCGGAGAACATTATGAAAAAAACACAAGGTTTTACACTTATCGAACTGATGATCGTGGTTGCGATTATCGGTATTCTGGCTGCTATCGCAATCCCGGCGTATAACGGCTATATCAAGCAATCAAAAGTCAATGCAGCACGTACAAATGCTGATGCCGCATTCCGTCTGGCCAAAAATGAAGTCGCTAAAATGGCCGCTGGCGGCGCAGGTCTCTCTGGCGGTCTGGTCGGTGAGCTAAATGAAGGCGGTAAAAAAGCTCCTTTTGTACCAACTCAACCCGCATATGTAGCTAGCAGTAGCCCAGGAAATGAAGGCCAGGTTGGTATTGATACCACTGATGGTGATGATATTATTGAACCCGGTACCGACACAACAGTAAATATCTATATTGGTACTGGTACTACATTAAATACCACTGATTACGACTGGGTGCAACGTTATGCTTCTGGTGTACAAGTAACCGTAGAATAAATATTACGGGAATAAAAATTCAGTTCAGGGGCCTGGCCCCTGAAACTGTTTTTATAGAACAACAATTTAGCAATTTTCGGGCAAGGAAAAATGAAATATTATAGCAGCAAAGGCTTCACCCTGATTGAAGTATTAATCACCCTGGCAATACTGGGTGTACTTGCTTCCATTGCACTTCCTGCATACAGAGGCTATATCAAGACTGCGAAAATGTCCGAAGCGCATAATAATCTTGCTGCACTTCGCCTTGCCGAAGAAGAATACTTTCTGGAAAACAACAGCTATTTCTTTGGTGCTGACTATGCCACACTTGAATCGAATAGTGCTGGACTGTGGCAACGTACCAAGGGTAAAGATGCTACCCCTTTATTTGACTATGCCGTTACCAATTCCTCGGGCTGGACGGCTACTGCTACCGGTAATGTCGCTGGTACCAGCGTGTATAATGAAACCGTAACGATTACAAAATAAAATTGCCTGGTTGAATACTTTTCCACAAACTCACAACAGCTTGTTCCACAGGCTCGATGCCGTTATTTTTGCGGTATTTTTTCTTTCTCTACCCCTACTTTATTACGAACAGAGCATAGCACCGGCTTCATTACCTCGGTATAGCTGGATTGCTGTCACTGCTATCATTTTACTCTTTAGCCTGTTTATACAATCCATTTTTTATAAATGGAAAAAGCAGGAAAAAGCCTCATCTTCACTTATTACACTCACTCTCTGGCACAGGCTCTTTCTGGGATTTTTTGCCTGGGCCCTGCTCTCCCTGCTCTGGTCGGTAGATCCGGGTAACAGTCAGCTCGAGTTATTACAATTAGGCAATTACCTGGTTATCGCTTTTTTTGCCAGCCAGTTAAAAGATAGCTCGCTAAAAATCATTTTTATCGCTTTATTTATCGGTGCATCCATTGCGGCCTTACTCGGGCTTTTACAGGCCTTTGCTCTCAACCCTTTTCATCTTTCTGAATCTATACCCATGGCCAGTACCTTTGGCAATAAAAACCATGTCGCGAATTATTTTGACCTGGTCATCCCACTGGCTCTGATTCGTATGCTATCTACAAAGGGACTCGAAAAAGCAACAGCAAGTATCGCCTTTACTCTCCTGGTGAGTTTTATACTGATATCGAAAACCAAGGGTGCGCTGTTGGCCTACCTGGTAATGACAATCATCTTTCTCGTGTTAATATATAAAAACAGTGCGATAAAAAATCGACTTTTTAAGCGAGAAACAATTATTCACTATCTCCTGCTTTCCCTTCTTGTACCGCTCAGCCTTTATCTCCTGGTGATTAATTTTGCACCACCACAGAAGCTAACAATACCTCAAAGCTGGAATGCTGGACTGGAAAAAAGCTCGTTACAAATTCGTCTTTCATGGTACAAGAATGCACTACAGTTACTCGAAGAAAGAGCCCTGACCGGCACGGGGTATGGTGGTTTTCGCCAGGGCTTTGCTCCCTATGTCGCCAGCCCTAATATTGTTACCTCGGTAAAAGAAGATTTTTATGTTAACAGTCTACATAATGATCCCTACCAACTGCTGCTTGAACTCGGTATTCCCGGCGCATTATTTATTTTTGGTGTCTTTATCTACCTGCTTATTACCGCCACTAAAAAGCTGCTAACAACAAATAACGCCACGGATAGCATCTTACTTACCGCCGCGACGCTGGCATTGCTTGCCAGCCTGACTCACTCTTTTGTCGATTTTCCGCTGCACCTGCCTTCCTCAGCCGTTCTATTCTGGTTTATAACCGGTGTTCTTATCGGCCGGGTGCCTTCAGATCCGCAGATAAAGAAAATCCAGCTTACAAGTTCACTAAAGTTAACCACTATCAGCGCCATATTACTGGGCATTCTTGTTTACTTTAATCTGGATACCTATTCACGCTATGTCAGAGCCTCCAGCCTGACACATAAAACCATTACCGCGATTATCAAAGAGAAAGACTGCAAAACGGCTTTGAAAAATATCAACCCGGCCATGGAGCTGTTTGCGGAAGATGCCTTTATCCGCCAGCGTTTTGCCATGGTTTATGCCTTTTGTCCGCTGCCAGGAAAACTGAAACTCGCCGCCAGTAACCGCGTACTAAGTTATGACACGGCTAATTCCCGCGCCTACCTGACGCGGGCGGGTGTTTACCTGCAACAGGGGTTGCTGGCAGAAGCCGAGCAGGATTATCAGCGAGTTACGCGCCTGCTGCCGCATCGCCCCGCGGCCTATAATGGCCTCGGCGATATTGCTACCTTAAAAAAAGACTTTGCAAAGGCACGAAAATTCTATGAAAAAGCGCTCAAATTACAGCCAGGAAACCAGAAAGCTCGCATGATGCTGCAACAATTCAGCAATAAAGGCCTTTAATTGCCTCGATTAAATATTAGCAGAAACTAATATACTGCTAAATCAGGTTATTATTCAATAACTTATATTGATTAATGGCAGAAAAAGCCTTATTTTAGTAACTGGTTCAAAAAACCCGCATAAGTATCTAATCTATATTGATAGTTTGCCGATACAAAGATACATTAATAAACGTAATATTTCGCATGACAGACAAGAGATAGTAATTAATGGCGACCGCAGCAGCAGTAACCCAGTTAAGTGGCCTGGCACGTAAGCTTGTCGAAGATGGTGTGCTTGATCAGGCCAAGGCCTTATCCGCCCAGGATGCCGCGAGCAAGAAAAAAACCCCGTTCGTACGTTACCTGGTAGAGAACAAGCTCGCCGATGCAAAGGCCATCGCCCATTCAGCCTCTGAAGAATTCGGTGTACCGCTGGTTGATATCGAGGTTATCGATGTTGAGCCTGATGTCGTCAAGCTGGTTAAAGAAAAGCTTATTCGCCAGCACAATACCATCCCTGTCTTTAAGCGGGGTAACCGCCTTTTTGTTGCCGTCTCCGATCCCACTAACTTACAGGCACTGGATGAAATCAAGTTCCATGTTGGCATGACCACCGAGGCGGTGCTGGCCTGCGATGACAAGCTGGCTACTTTTATTGAGAAAAGCCTTTCTGAAAGTGAAGGCAGCCTGAATGACCTGGTTGGTGAAGACAGTGACCTCGACGATGTTGAATTTACCGACGAAGAAGCCTCGGTTGACGAGGGACCTGCCGATTCCGAGGTCGATGATACCCCGGTCGTGCGCTTTATCAACAAGGTTCTGCTCGATGCCATCAACAAGGGGGCTTCCGATATTCACTTTGAGCCCTATGAAAAAAGTTACCGGGTACGTTTCCGTATCGATGGTGTTCTTGCTGAAGTCGCTTCACCACCACTCGGTATGAGTATGCGTCTGGCTGCCCGTATCAAGGTTATGTCGCGCATGGATATTTCCGAACGCCGTATCCCGCAGGATGGCCGTATAAAACTGAACCTTTCCAAGAACCGCGCCATCGACTTTCGTGTTAATACCTGCCCAACCCTGTTTGGTGAAAAAATCGTCCTGCGTATCCTCGATCCCAGTAGTGCCAAAATGGGTATCGATGCCCTCGGTTTTGAACCGGAACAGAAAAAACTGCTGCTTGAAAACCTGCACAAGCCCTACGGCATGTTCCTGGTGACCGGCCCAACCGGTAGTGGTAAGACCGTTACCCTCTATACCGGGGTTAATATTCTCAACCAGCCAGAAATCAATATTTCTACCGCTGAAGATCCGGTGGAAATCAACCTGGCGGGGGTTAACCAGGTCAACGTCAACCCGAAAGTGGGACTGGATTTTGCCAGTGCCCTGCGTGCCTTCCTGCGTCAGGATCCCGATGTCATTCTCGTGGGTGAGATTCGTGACCTGGAAACCGCAGAAATCGCCATCAAGGCAGCACAAACCGGCCACATGGTTCTTTCAACCCTGCATACCAATGACGCGCCACAGACGTTGACCCGTCTGGTCAATATGGGGGTACCGCCGTTTAATATTGCCTCGGCAGTGAATATCATTATTGCCCAGCGCCTGGCCCGTCGTTTATGTCAGCACTGTAAAAAGCCGGTGGATATTCCCAAAGAAGCCATGCTCGAAGAAGGCTTTACCGAAGAACAGGTCGCGCAGGGGATAAAAATATTTGGTCCGGTCGGCTGCGATCAATGTTCCGGCGGCTATAAAGGCCGGGTGGGTATTTACCAGGTCATGCCGATTTCTGCCGAGACCGGCAAGCTGATTATGGAAGGCTGTACCTCGCTGGATCTGGCTAACCAGGCACAGAAGGAAGGTATCAACGACCTGCGCCAGTCCGGGCTGAAAAAAGTAATTGACGGACTGACTTCGCTGGAAGAAGTCAACCGCGTAACCAAAGAATAAAATGCCACGAATACATCTCAAGGAATAATAATTACTATGGCTACAGCACAGGAAAAAATGGATACCTTTATCTGGGAAGGTAAAGATGCCAAGGGGCAAAGTACCCAGGGCGAAACTACCGGGAAATCTATTGCCCTGGTCAAGGCTGAACTTCGTCGCCAGGGAATCAACCCTACCAAAGTCCGGAAAAAATCGAAGCCGCTGTTCGGTGGTGGCGGCAAGACCAAGGTTACCCCCGCCGACATATCCATCTTCTCACGCCAGCTCGCCACTATGATGGACTCGGGTGTTCCTCTGGTACAATCATTTGACATTATTGGCAAGGGCCATGAAAACAAGGGTATGTCGACCCTGCTGGCGAGTGTCAAAAATGATATCGAAGGGGGTACTACGCTGTCTGAAGCCCTCTCCAAGCACCCGATGTATTTCGATGAACTGTTCTGTAACCTGGTGCATGCCGGTGAGCAGGCCGGTATCCTTGACAGCATTCTCGACAAGATAGCAACCTACAAGGAAAAAACAGAAGCCATCAAGGCCAAGATCAAAAAAGCCATGACCTATCCAATTGCGATCATGGTGGTGGCCTTTATTATTACCGTTATCCTGTTAATCTTTGTTATCCCACAGTTTGAACAGCTCTTTTCCGGTTTTGGCGCAGATCTACCCGCCATGACCAAGATGGTGGTTGCCATGTCAAAGTGGATGCAGGAATACTGGTGGGCACTATTTGGCGGTATTGGTATTGGTATCAAGGTACTACTTGAAGCCAAGAAGCGGTCAAAGGCTTTCAATATATTTCTCGACAAGTACCTGTTAAAAATGCCGGTTATTGGCGCTATCCTGCATAAAGCGGCCATCGCTCGTTATGCACGTACGCTTTCCACCATGTTTGCCGCCGGTGTTCCCCTGGTTGAAGCCATGGAGTCGGTTGCCGGTGCGGTCGGTAACGTGGTATACAAGGAAGCGGTTCTGAAAATGAAAGATGAAGTCTCCACCGGTACCCAGATCAACGTTGCCATGAAACAGTCCAACCTGTTCCCACACATGGTGGTACAAATGACCGCCATTGGCGAAGAAGCCGGTTCGGTCGATGCTATGCTGGCAAAAGTAGCCGACTTCTACGAGGCCGAAGTTGATGATGCGGTCGATAACCTTACCGCCCTGCTCGAACCCATGATCATGGCCTTCCTCGGTATCGTTATTGGTGGCCTGGTTATTGCCATGTACCTGCCAATCTTCCAGATGGGTAAAGTGGTTGGCTAAAACTACTTTTCAACTTCAATGCTGATCGAACTGCTGCAACACAACCAGCCTGCATGGCTGGCGACAGTTGCTGTACTGGGGTTACTGGTCGGCAGCTTTCTCAATGTTGTTATCTATCGCATCCCGGTTATGCTTAAACGTGAGTGGCGCAAGGACTGTGTCGGCTACCTGGAAGAGAATTACCAGGCTGAGATAGCACTAAAACAGGATAATGAGCCGCAACAACCCTTTAACCTGGTAAAACCCGATTCAAGCTGTCCCCATTGTCAGCGCCCGATACGGGCATGGGAAAATATTCCAGTTATCAGTTACCTGTTTCTCAGGGGGCGCTGCGCCGGCTGCCATTCCCCTATCTCGCGGCGTTATCCTTTTGTCGAGTTACTCAGTGCCCTGCTTGCCGTCACCTGTGCCTGGCAGTTTGGATTTGGACTTACTGCCGCTGCTGCTATTACATTAAGCTGGGTATTGATTGTGCTGGCCTTTATCGACCTCGATACAAAGTACCTGCCGGATCAAATCACCCTGCCGGTACTCTGGCTCGGGCTGTTACTGAATCTCAACCACACTTTTAC
>JALUTJ010000533.1 GCA_027057985.1 Chromatiales bacterium | reverse complement strand
TGAAGTCGAGCGGTTAAAGCGATCCCAGGTATTGACGATGGTGCAGAACAGCTCGGCGGTGCGCTCGGCATCATAAGCCGCGGAGTGTGCCGCTTCATGGTCCCACTGGATACCGGCGGCCTGTGCAGCACGGGCCAGCACGGTCTGGCCATAGGCAAGTCCGCCCAGAGTCGCGGTATCAAAAGTGCTGAACTGGTGAAAGGGATTACGCTTGATTTCACAGCGCTCGACCGCAGCCTTGATAAAACTGAGATCGAAAATTGGGTTATGGCCAACAAGGATGGCACGGCTGCAGCCGGTTTTTTTGACCAGTTTACGGATAGGTTGAAAGATTTCTTCTAGTGCTTCCCGTTCCGGCTTGGCCATACGAAAAGGATGGTAGGGATCGATGCCGGTAAATTCCAGCGCTTTTGGGTCCAGCTCGGAATCCATAAACGGCTCCACATGCACGGCATAGGTTTTATCCGGTTCGATCAGTCCCTGCTTGTTGATTTTCAGGGTTACCGCGGCCACCTCGAGCAGGGCATGGCGATCGGCTTCGAAGCCGGCTGTTTCAACATCCACCACGACGGGTAGAAAACCCCGAAAACGATTTGCAATCGGGTCTTTGTGTTCAATTATTTCTTCCATAACGCAAGGATACCGTAAGACAGGAATAAATTCTTTATAATTCTTTTTATCTGCAGTGCTGCCAGCAGTATTTCACTTACTGGAGGGTACTGCTTTCAGTATTCAGATTCTTTTCCAGTGCAGGATTTCACCGCTGCCAAGTGGTACCAGCTTTTCACCAGCAAACGGGTAAGATTCTGGTATCTGCCAGTCGGTTTTTTCCAGAGTAATGGTATCGCTGTTACGTGGCAGGCCATAAAAATCAGCACCATGAAAACTGGCAAAAGCTTCAAGCCTGTCCAGTGCCCCGGCCTGTTCAAAAACGTTGGCATAAAATTCGATGGCCGCATGGGCAGAATAGATTCCGGCACAGCCACAGGCGGTTTCTTTATTATTCTGCGCATGTGGCGCACTGTCGGTACCGAGGAAGAATTTTTTATTCCCGCCTGTTGCCGCGGCAACCAGTGCCTGGCGATGTGATTCCCGTTTTAAGATGGGCAGGCAGTAGTAATGAGGGTTAATGCCACCGCGGAACATCTGGTTGCGGTTGTAGAGCAGATGATGCGGGGTAATGGTGGCAGCGATATTATCAGCTGCATCGCTGACAAATTCGACAGCATCACGGGTGGTAATATGTTCGAGTACCACTTTCAATTCAGGAAAGTCCATCAGTAATGGTTGTAGCACGGTTCCGATAAAAACTTTTTCCCGGTCAAAGACATCGATAGCCGGATCGGTTACTTCACCATGAATCAGTAACGGCAGCCCGGCCTTTTGCATGGTTTCCAGTGCCGTATAGGCATTCTTAATAGCGGTTACCCCGGCATCAGAATTGGTGGTAGCACCGGCCGGGTAATATTTTACCGCATGCACAAATTCGCTTTCACTGGCCCTTATGATTTCTTCACTTGTGGTATTGTTGGTCAGGTAGAGCGTCATGAGCGGGTCAAACCCGAAATCGGTCGGAACCACGGCAAGGATACGTTCACGGTAAGCCAGCGCCTGTTCCACCGTTGTTACCGGTGGTTTCAGATTAGGCATGATAATGGCACGGGCAAAGGTTGCGGCGGTATGGGGTACGATGTTGGCAAGTACATCACCATCACGTACATGCAGGTGCCAGTCATCTGGGCGGGTAATGGTAATGCTGGACATAAACGGTTCTCTCTAATCAATGGTGATATAGGGGGATACCCTAAGCTTAGGTGCAATCATAGCAATCCTGTCACCTGCTGTAATCATAAAAGGTGTATATTATACTTAAATTATGTCAACGCCATAAGATGACATGTTTCAAAATCAAACAGGACAGGATTCACGATTGCAGGATGTCAGAAGTTTAATGAAAAAACGCTTTATCATCGCCGGCATAGTTTTGCTCTTACTGCAGCCTTTTACAACCACTCATGCGGATACTTTTCGTATCGGGGTGCGGGCACACCATGGTATTTATCAATGTACCCTGCAATGGCAGGCCACCTTTGATTACCTGTCGAAAGAAATACCGCAACATAAGTTTGTCATGGTGCCC
>JALUTJ010000532.1 GCA_027057985.1 Chromatiales bacterium | reverse complement strand
CTGGTAAAACGGAGCAGGAGTGTACTGTGAGTAGTGAATACTATCTTTTTTTACCTGCCTGTAAGCAGCTTGACGCGATTGCCGATAATGGCGAGGTAAGCTGGGTCAGTTATGATCAGCAACAAACCCCGATTTTTGCCCGTGGCAGTCTCGAACATGCCGCGGAACAGGCAAAAGGTAAAAAAGTCACGGTTGTTCTCGATGGCCGGGATGTGCTGTTTCTACAGGCCGATGTGCCGGGTAAAAACCTGCGGGTGGTACAGCAGGCAGTTCCGTATTTACTGGAAGAACAGCTGGTGGATGATGTTGAAAACCTGCACTTTGCCATTCGCCATCACGCCGACTCAGCGGTTGCCAATCGCTATGATGTGCTTGTTATCAACCAGTCCTGTCTCATGGCTATTATTCAACTGCTGGAAGAAAAACAAATTCATGCAGATATCATTACTGCCGACTACCTGTTACTGCCTCACGAGAGCCTGCTGCTAACCGGGTCACGGGTTTTATTTTCTTCTTCACCCAGCAGTTTTGCAACCGAAGCGGACAGCGCGGTGTTAGCGGAACCACTTGATATCGAGGAGAATCAGTCGATAAAGGTCATTGCCTGTGATAATGCAGACAGGGATATTGCGCTTGATAGTCTGCTACAGGGTAAGCCTTTTAACATCGAGCAATGTCATACCAGCTGGCAACAGGCTCTGGTAGCAGAAGCCGGCAAACAGGAACCCTTTAACCTGTTACAGGGCAGATTTAAAAAGAAAAAGAACTGGAGCGCACAGGGACGAGCCTGGTTACCGGCAGCAAGCGTCTTCCTGCTCTGGTTATTATTACAGGGCGGCCTGTTTATTACAGATTATATTAGCCTGCAAAAACAGGCCAGTGCGCTGGATAAAAAAATTAATGCACTGTACCGGCAGACTTTTCCGCAGGCAAAAAGAATCGTCAATGCCCGGGTACAAATGCAGCAACAACTTGATGCGTTGCGAAAGAAAAAGGGGCAGGGTGGGAATCGCTTCTCAACCATGTTACTGGCCAGTGCAGAAGTCCTCTCCAGAATACCGGGACTGGAAATCAGAACCTTACGCTATTATGACGGCAGACTTAATCTTGAGCTGAAACTTGCTGATTTGCAGCAACTGGAAAAGCTCAAGCAGGAAATCGACACCGAGAAAGGTTACCAGGTTGATGTACAGGGTGCATCATCAGAAAAAGATCATGTTATTGCCCGCATCCAGATCAGTGGAGGTGCCGCATGAAGCAGTGGTTTGCCAGCTTAAGTGCAAGAGAGCGTATCATGGTGCAGATCGCGGCCCTGGTAGTGTCCCTGTTTCTGCTTTATCTGCTTGTGATTGAACCGGTTTCCGAACATTATGAAATGAATCGTAAAAAAGTTGCCAATGCCCAGCAGACACTGCAATGGATGCAAAAAGCAGCCGAGGAAATTCGAGCCCTTTCAGGCAATAAAACTGTTTCACTGCAGCCAAAATCAAAACAGTTTTTACTCGGCGTGATTGATCGCAGTGTGAAAAAGGCCGGCCTTGCAGCACAGATGAAACGAATTCAGCCAGAAACGGAAGGTGGAGTACGTATCTGGTTTGAACAGGTGGAGTTTGACAGCCTGATACGCTGGCTTTCCGGTATCGAGCAGCAGCAGGATCTGGTGGTTAATGAAATCAATATTGAAAAGGCCGAGACACCGGGCCGTGTCAATGCACGACTTTATCTGAACTGACAGGCTCTAGCAGGATGAATCATAAACTGGCCTTTCCTTTACGCTTAAACCGTAGCACCTTCTACTGGATAGCAGCAAGTATCCTGATCTACCTTTTTTTTCTTTCACTTTACCTGCCGGCTTCGGTGGTGATTTCAAAGCTCTCATTACCCCCCGGGGTTAGCCTTTCCGGTATCAGTGGTACGGTATGGTCGGGTAAAGCCGAGAGGCTTTCTGTTCGGGGCGTACAGGCAGGATCAGTGAAGTGGGAACTCTCCCCCTGGTCACTATTACTGCTAAAACCTGCAGCGAGTATTTCCATTTTAAATGGCAGGCAGTTTTTTCTAAGCCGGGTCAGTGTTTCCTCTTCCGGTAAAATGGAACTGCATGATACCCGTTTTAATATAGCACTCTCCACGCTGCAGCCATTAATCTACGG
>JALUTJ010000531.1 GCA_027057985.1 Chromatiales bacterium | reverse complement strand
TACGGCGCTTTATGGGTGATGGTGCAGCCTATAACTATGTTGCCATGCAGGAAGCGATTAAAGATGCCGGTCTTGAAGAAAACGAAGTTTCCAATGAACGCACTGGCCTGATTGTGGGCTCGGGTGGTCCTTCAACCGAGAATATCGTTCAGGCCGCAGATATCCTGCGTGAAAAGGGTGTCAAACGTATCGGGCCTTACATGGTGACTCGCGGTATGTCGAGCACCAACTCTGCCTGTCTTGCGACACCATTCAAGATCAAGGGTGTTAACTACTCGATTACTTCCGCCTGTTCTACCAGTGCGCACTGTATTGGCAATGCCGCAGAACAGATCCAGATGGGAAAGCAGGACATCGTCTTTGCCGGTGGTGGTGAAGAACTGCACTGGACATTGTCGGTACTATTCGATGCCATGGGTGCCATGTCTTCAAAATACAATGAAACTCCGGAAAAAGCCTCGCGAGCCTTTGATGCCAACCGCGATGGTTTCGTTATTTCTGGCGGCGGTGGTGTGCTGGTAATGGAAGAATATGAACATGCCAAAGCCCGTGGAGCAAAAATCTATGCTGAGCTAGTGGGCTACGGTGCCACTTCCGATGGTTATGACATGGTGGCACCATCAGGAGAAGGTGCCCAGCGTTGTATGCAGCAGGCACTGGCCACGGTTCCGCAAGGCACAAGCGTGGATTATATCAATGCCCATGGTACTAGTACTCCGGTGGGCGATGTGCGGGAACTCGAGGCCATCAAGGCCGTCTTTGGTGATAGCATGCCACTGATTGCTTCAACCAAGTCGCTGACGGGGCATGCCCTCGGTGCGGCAGGCGTCAATGAAGCGATTTATTCCCTGATTATGCAACAGGGTGGTTTTGTCACCGAGTCTGCCAATATCGAAGAGCTCGATCCGGCAGCAGAAGGTTATCCCATTGTTCGTGAGCGGATTGAAAACAAGGAACTCGATTGTGTTATGTCCAATAGCTTTGGCTTTGGTGGCACCAATGCGAGCCTTATCTTCAAAAAACTGTCCTGATCACAAAATTCCTACGGATATTTTTCTCGCAAAACGTTATTCACGACACGCTATGCGCCATCCCTGGCTGCTCGACGATTTCATCCCTGAAATTGACGGTTGCTCATAATATTTTGCTGCAAAATATCCTGCTATGTGCAAAAAATAAAACTTTGCGTTCTTTGTGCCTTTGCGGTGAAAAAATTGTCGCTTCCGTCGCCTGGTCTCTTGATCCAAACTATAACTCCACAAACCTCTGTGTATCTCTGTGACCTCTGTGGTTTTAATCTTTGGAAATTATTTCAGGGATTTTTCTTGCGTTTTATTTTCTGCCCAAAGGTATACAACGTCGGTTCAACATCGATTACTTCAGTGATCTTCATTTTTTCCAGATCGAACAGGGCGGTAAACCAGCCATCGCGTGAATGTAATGCTACCACGGCAACCTTGTTTTTATCTTTGACCCGCGCCATTGCTGCACGAAAGCGTTGTACCAGCTCCGGTTTCTCGGTTTTCTCGGCCAGTATCTCTTCAAAGCCTTCCATGCTATTTGCCTTGATCTGCCTGGCATGCTCCTTTGTAAACGGTGTGTAATATTTTGTCAGCAGGTAAAGCGGGAGATGTTTCGCTGCTGCTTCGCGGATAGCATCAAACTGCTTGCCTGCTGGAATATTACTGTAAATAAAAACAGGCCATTCCTTGCCATACTGACGAAGGGCTTTTTCATCGATACCCTGTTCCTTCAGCTGGTAGGCCGGTACCGGGGTAAAGGCATCGACAGTAAAAACAATGGCAGCGGGGCGTTCATTATAGGAACTATAAACACCCCAGCTCAGCGCCAGCGCCTGGGTGATAGCGATCAGTGTCATGTCCAGTTTCAGGCCGGGCTTGCCGGGTTTGAAAACGATCAGGGTGAGCAGGGGGCCGAGAACGAGATCTACCCCGACAATAATGCGGATGACGCGCCAGCCGCCATCGGTACTGAACAGCGGTTGTGGATACCAGTGCAGGAGGATGAAATAAAGCAGTACCAGGAAAATCAGGAAGCTGATTCCAAAATGGATAGCCGTAGCCGTTAAACGGGTGATCTTGTGGTGCATATTATTCCTCGTTCAGCCTTTCTATACTATTTATATATAGCGTACCGCCC
>JALUTJ010000530.1 GCA_027057985.1 Chromatiales bacterium | reverse complement strand
CTTTCACTGACCTACCTTTGTGACGACACCAAAAACAGCGGCCTGGACTCAAACGATGTAATTTCTGCCGGTGAGCGCATGCGTCATGCCCGTACCCGTGGCAATGGCAAGCATGCCATCGTTGCCAGAACCATGCTGAGCTATGGCTTTGCCCGCATGTATCAGTTTGCCACCAAACTGGATAGCAAAAGTGATATAACGAAAGTCTTTGGTAAGAATGGACTGGATGATGCCATAAGCTGGCTGGGACTGGATTACTATTCGAACGAGCTAAAAAAACTGGTCACGGAATGTCTGCAAAAGAACAGCGACTGCGGCTGCGACTGATCACTTCCCTTCATACATAATTCGCCAGTTATTATTTTCTTTTTCCAGATAGAGGCGCTTATACATCTTGCCCTTGTAGTTATTGGAGCGGTAGTCCTGGAACAGGCGCACCACGGCAATCTGTTTACCATTCTTCTTGCCCGGATAGGCCAGTACCGATATATCGGACAGCTCCACCTTCTGGAAGGTCTTGTTCTTTAGCAGGTAACGCTTGCGTGCCGACCAGCTTTTAAGTGTGTGTGAAGCCGACCAGAAATCTGAACTGTAATGAGAAAGATATTTCTCAACATCCATGCTCTGCCAGTCACGACGCCAGGATTCGATTGCCTGCAAAATTTCATCACGTTGTTGTTGCCATTTTTCCACGTCAATCCACTCTACCTGGTCAACAATTACTACCGGGGTTAAACCCGGCTTGATTTCTTTTTTCAGGGCACTGAGATCGATATTGGTCATTACCACGCAGCCTTCGCTGTCACGCGGTGGACGGCTGTAGTAACCCTTATCGGTACCATGTAACCAGATACCGTAACCGGTTTTACCCAGTTTACGATCCAGCTCATTGGGATAATTCACCGGGAAAGCACCAACCCCGTATTTTGAAGGTAACTTGTCCGGGCTGATCCATGAAGTGACAAAGTACACACCCTCCGGGGTTTTCAGATCGCCACGCACTTTTTTATCACCCAGTAACTTGCCGGTGGTAATGTAATAGTCATTCACTTCCTCGAACAGTGCACCATCAGCCTTGCGTGAAAAAACATATAAACGGTTTGCCCGCTTGTCGATAAGCAGAGCTTTTTTAACCGAATGTCCCAGTGCCAGTATCTGTCGCGGCAGGCTATTGGCTCTTTTATTAAACAATGCCTGTAACCGTACCCGTGCTTCATCTCGCAGGTACTGTAAATGCTGTTTACGCTGTTTATCCAGCATCGGCATCATTGATGCCAGCAGGCTGGTCTGTCCCATACCACGGGTACCTTCAAAGCGGGATAGTAACAGGTCACCTTTTAACAGGTAGGCAAGCTGAAAGTCCGGTACCCGGGCAATCAGTTTATCCAGCTCAGCAAGAGCCTCGTTTAGCTTGCCACTTTTAAAAAAGACAATGGCTTTTAACAGCTCGGCTTCATGATCACGTGGGTAGCTTCTCAGTCTTTTTTCCAGCCGCTTTAGTACCGCATGCATGCCACTACCGCTGCTGGGCGTGAATTGCGTGGTATCAACTTTTGCCAGTTGCATCTCTGCCTTTACAGGCAGCAGGCCCTGCAAGATAAAAATAAAAATGGTAAGAAAATATTTCATTATTCTCTCAGCGGCTCTGTTCACTCAGGATACGCCAGCCATCTTCGGTTTTATGCAGGCGCATCTTCTTGTAACTATTATCGGTAAAACTGTTCGATTCATAAACCTGGCGGAAGTTCACGTCTACTATATCGGCCGATAATGGCTGTATCTTGATATCTGAAAGCGAAACCTTGATCCATTTCGGTTTTGTTAAACGATAGCGGCGGGTTTTCTCCCAGCCAGCCCGCGACTGGCCATTGGCCGGGCGATACTTTTCGTCATAAAAGGACAGGTACAGGTCAACCGCCTGTGCCGACCAGGCCGTGGCCCAGGCCTGCAGGGTGTCATTCACTTCAGGGATATGTGCTTCACGAGTTTCTGCGGCACTGCGGGCAATATCGGCAATAATATTTTCTTCTTTTACTTCCGTTTTTACTTTTTCAGGCGCGACTTTGGCCGGGGTTTTATTTGTATTTTGTTGCGGAGCCGGGTTCAGGGCAGCAATGCGAATTTCACCGGGCTTGCTATCGAGCTGCAGTGCTTTGCTATAGGCTTCGCG
>JALUTJ010000529.1 GCA_027057985.1 Chromatiales bacterium | reverse complement strand
ATGTAGAGCTGATGATGTTTGCGCAGGCCAATTCCGAGCACTGTCGGCATAAGATCTTTAATGCCGACTGGGTCATCGATGGCAAGGAACAGCCAAAGTCACTGTTTGCCATGATTCGCAATACCCACCAGAAAAATCCCGGCAGGGTGCTGTCGGCCTATCACGATAATTCTGCGGTTATTCGTGGTCATAAGGCCGGGCGCTTTTTTGCTTCGCCTGTCGGTCATCGATACGAATACTCGCAGGAAGATATACATATCCTGATGAAGGTGGAAACCCATAATCATCCGACGGCCATCGCGCCTTTTCCCGGCGCGGCAACCGGCTCTGGTGGCGAGATTCGTGATGAGGGTGCGACGGGGCGGGGTTCCAAACCCAAGGCCGGTCTGTGTGGCTTCACGGTATCCAACCTGAAAATTCCCGGCTATGAAATGCCGTGGGAAACCGATTTTGGTAAGCCGGATCGTATTGTCTCTGCGCTGGATATTATGCTCGAAGGGCCGATTGGTGCGGCGGCTTTCAATAACGAGTTTGGTCGCCCTAATATCTGTGGTTATTTCCGCACCTACGAGGAAAAGGTCAACAGCTTTGCCGGTGAAGAAGTACGGGGTTACCACAAACCGATTATGCTGGCCGGTGGTCTCGGTAATATCCGGGCCAACCATGTCGAAAAGGATGATATCCCGGTCGGTGCCCAGATTATCGTTATGGGCGGCCCGGCCATGCTGATCGGGCTGGGTGGCGGTGCCGCCTCGTCCATGGCCACCGGTGAGAGTGCTGAAAACCTGGACTTTGCCTCGGTACAGCGCGGTAACCCGGAAATGGAACGGCGCGTGCAGGAAGTCATCGACCGTTGCGTGCAGCTCGGCAAAAACAATCCGATCGTCAGTATTCATGATGTGGGTGCCGGCGGCCTGTCCAATGCACTGCCGGAACTGGTCAATGACAGTGGCCGCGGTGGCCGCTTCGAGTTGCGCATGGTGCCCAATGACGAGCCGGGCATGGCGCCGATGGAAATCTGGTGTAATGAAGCCCAGGAACGCTATGTGCTGGCAGTAAAATCGAAGGATATCGATACATTTAGCCGCATTTGTGCTCGAGAACGCTGCCCGTTCGCGATCGTTGGTGAAGCCACCAAAGAACAGAAACTGGTGCTGGGCGATGGCTATTTTGATAATACACCAATCGATATGCCAATGGATGTACTGCTGGGTAAACCGCCGAAGATGCGCCGCGAAGTGTCACACCACCCGGTGCCGAAACAGGAATTTTCGCTGGATGATATCGACATAACAGAAGCCGTCAAACGGGTACTGGCTCTGCCGACCGTGGCCTCGAAGAATTTCCTGATTACCATTGGTGACCGTACCGTAACCGGCATGGTGGCCCGGGATCAGATGGTGGGCCCCTGGCAGGTGCCGGTGGCCGATGTCGGGGTTACCACCAGTGGCTATGCCACCCTGAAAGGGGAGGCCATGGCCATGGGCGAGCGCACCCCGGTGGCGCTGCTGGATCATGCCGCCTCGGCACGCATGGCGGTGGGTGAAGCCATTACCAATATTGCTGCAGCACGGATCAACAGGCTTTCTGATATGGTGCTGTCGGCCAACTGGATGGCACCGGCCGGGCACCCGGGTGAAGATGCCGGTCTTTACGATGCGGTGAAGGCAGTGGGCGAAGAGCTTTGCCCGCGCCTGGGCATTGCCATCCCGGTGGGCAAGGATTCCATGTCGATGAAAACGGTGTGGGAAGAAGAGGGTGAAACCCGTTCGGTCACCGCGCCCTTATCCCTGATTGTTTCTGCCTTTGCCCCGGTAGAAAACGCCGCCATGACCCTGACACCGCAGTTACAGACCGACAAGGGGGATACCGACTTAATCTTGATCGATCTTGGCAAGGGCAAAAACCGGCTGGGTGCCTCCTGCCTGACCCAGGTGTATAAGGCACTGGGACATCATTGTGCCGACCTTGATGATCCAGAAAGCATCAAACACTTTTTTGCTGTTATCCAGCAGCTCAACCAGCAGGGTCGTCTGCTGGCATACCACGATCGTTCCGATGGCGGCCTGCTGGCAACCATATGCGAGATGGCTTTTGCGGGTCATACCGGTGTCAATATTATGCTGGATGAGCTGGGCGACAGTTCAATTGCCAGCCTGTTCAATGAAGAACTTGGTGCCGTGATCCAGGTACAGCATGAATACACCACCGAGGTACTGGAAGCCCTGCACGATGCCGGGCTGGGACATTACAGCCATGTCATCGGACAGCTGAACAATAACGATAGCATCGTCTTCCAGTATAACGATCAGGATATCCTGAATGAGAAGCGACGTTCATTGCAGCGCATCTGGAGTGAAGCCTCTTACCGCATCCAGGCGATTCGTGATAATGCCGACTGTGCGAAACAGGAATTCGATAACCTGCTCGATACCCACGACAGTGGCCTGCATGCCGAGCTCAGCTTTGATCCACAGGAAAATATTTCTGCCCCTTATCTTAACCTGGGGCATCGTCCGCGCATGGCCATCCTGCGTGAGCAGGGTGTAAACGGCCAGGTGGAAATGGCGGCCGCCTTTGAAAAAGCCGGCTTTGAAAGTGTCGATGTGCATATGAGTGATCTTATCGAGGGGCATCACCGTCTCAATGACTTCCAGGGACTCGTTGCCTGTGGCGGCTTCTCCTATGGTGACGTACTCGGTGCTGGTGGTGGCTGGGCCAAAACCATCCTGCATAACCCGGCGCTGCGCGACGAGTTTGAAGGCTTCTTTAATCGCAGTGACAGTTTTGGTCTGGGTGTCTGTAATGGCTGCCAGATGATGTCTCACCTGAAAGATCTTATTCCCGGTGCGTCGCACTGGCCGCAGTTTTTGCGCAACCAGTCGGAGCAGTTCGAGGCTCGATTCTCGCTGGTCGAAGTACAGCCTTCACCGTCTATCCTGTTGCAGGGCATGGAAGGTTCACGCATGCCCATCGCTGTTGCGCACGGAGAAGGCCGGGTAGATTTTTCTGATAATAAGCTGGCAAAACAGGCTCAAAGTGATAATCTAGTGACGATGAAGTACGTGGATCATCAGGGTAAGGCCACGGAACGTTATCCGTATAACCCAAATGGTTCAATTGACGGAATTACCGGTTTAACCACCGATGATGGTCGTTTTACCATTATGATGCCACACCCGGAACGCCTGTTCAGAACGGTACAGCATTCCTGGCACCCGGACGAATGGGGTGAAGATGGTCCATGGTTACGATTATTCCGTAATGCGCGTTGTTGGGTAGATTAACAAGTATACGGATATCACATTCATGACCCTGGCGCTGGAAATCAAAGATCTACACAAGACGTACCGTAACGGTATGCATGCCCTCAAGGGGATTCACCTTGAAGTGAAGAAAGGTGATTTCTTTGCTCTGCTCGGGCCAAACGGTGCCGGCAAGTCCACCACCATTGGTATTATTTCTTCGCTGGTGAATAAAAGCAGCGGCACGGTAAAGATATTTGGCTATGACATGGACACCGAGCTGGAAACCGCAAAAAGTTTTATTGGCCTGGTACCGCAGGAATTTAACTTCAACCAGTTCGAGCCGGCGATTGAAATCGTAATGAACCAGGCGGGTTTTTACGGTATTCCACGCAAGCTGGCACAACAGCGAGCCGAAAAATACCTGCAGCAGCTTGGGCTGTGGGAAAAGCGTTATGCCATGGCTCGTGAACTGTCCGGCGGCATGAAACGCCGCCTGATGATTGCCCGGGCACTGGTGCATGAACCAAAGGTCTTGATCCTTGATGAGCCGACCGCCGGGGTGGATATCGAGATTCGCCGTTCCATGTGGCGGTTTCTCACCGAGATAAACCAGCAGGGCACCACCATTATTCTTACTACCCACTATCTTGAAGAAGCCGAGAACCTGTGTAAGCACATTGCCATTATTAATAACGGCATTGTCGTCGAAAACACGGAAATGAAATCCCTGCTCGCTCGCCTGCACATGGAAACATTTATCCTCAATAGCCGCGACTGCCTCGATGGGAAACTGGATAACTGGCAGGATCATCCGGGTTGTGCTTTAAGAGTGGTGGATGAAACCACGCTGGAAGTAGATATCTCCAAGCAGTACAGTATCAATGCCCTGTTTGCAGAGCTGGACAGCCGGGGAATCCAGGTTATCAGTATGCGCACCAAGAGTAACCGGCTGGAAGAGCTCTTCGTCCACCTGGTCGAGGAGGGCATACAATGAACCTGCAGCAGCAGCTTACGGCCTTTAGAACCCTGGTGACCAAGGAGATACGGCGCTTTGCCCGCATCTGGGTACAGACCGTGGTACCCCCGGTGATTACCACCGGCCTCTACTTCATAATCTTTGGCCAGCTGATCGGTTCGCAGCTCAGTGCGATTGATGGATATTCCTATATGGACTATATCGTACCGGGTATTATCCTGATGGCGATAATCAATAATGCCTACGCCAACGTGGTGTCTTCATTTTACATGTCAAAGTTTTCGCATTTTATCGAGGAAATGCTGGTCTCGCCGATGCCAAACTACCTGATCCTGGCGGGTTACGTCGTGGGCGGGGTTGCGCGTGGCCTGACCGTGGGGCTGGTTGTAGCGATTATCGCCACCTTCTTTACCGATATAAATATCTACAGTTACCCGGTTCTGTTTTCGGTGGTAATACTGACCGCGATCCTTTTTTCACTGGGTGGTTTTATCAACGCCATTTATGCTAATTCATTCGATGATATTTCCATCATCCCCACTTTCGTATTGATACCACTGACCTACCTGGGCGGGATTTTCTATTCCATCGATATGCTGCCCTCATTCTGGCAGAGCGTGTCACTCGGTAATCCCATACTTTATATGATCAATGCCATGCGCTATGGCATGCTGGGCGTGTCCGATATCCATCTTGGCACGGCCTTTGCCATTATTATCCTCTTTGTCGTGGTGCTTTTTAGCTTTTGCCTGTATTTACTTAATACCGGAAAGGGTATTCGCAGTTAAAAGACAGAAAATCCCCCATATTTTGCGGGCTTTGCGCTAAAGTTTTAGCAGCAAATGCCGCTATTTTCCATACTCACTATCAACAATGGACATTGGTATGGCAACCACCGGCAGCGCATCCGTAATCAATAATGAAGCCGAACCGCAGGAACTGACTGTTTTCACTTTCTGGATTAGCGACGAGCTGTTTGCCATCAATATCGCGAATATCCTTTCGATCACTCAGGATCTCGACAGTCTGACAAAAACCCCGGTGAAATCACGTGGACTGACAGGGGTTATCGACTACCTGGGACAACCAGTGGCAGTCTATGACTTTGCTGCCATGCTTGGCATTCCCTCAACCCGGGAAGTAAAAGAAGAGCTGGTGAATCTGCTGGATGCCAGGGAAAAAGATCATGTGGACTGGATTGATGCACTGGAAAAATCGTTAAAAGAAAACGTGCCGTTTGAAAAAGCCCGTGATCCGAACAAGTGTGCCTTTGGCAAATGGTATAACAAGTTCACCACCCGCGATGAAGTCTTAACGGAAATCATGGCAAAGTTCGATGAACCGCATAAGCAGATTCATGCGCTGGCCGATGAGTTACTGGATTTACGAGACCGGGGCGAACTGGACAAGGCACTGGAAAAACTGGATCTGGCGCGTATCACCACGCTGAATTATCTGAAAAAACACTTTAACCATGCCCGTGACCAGATACAGGAAACCCTGCATACGGTTGTGATCAATATTACCAACGATGGCATTACCCCGGTTGTGGCCTTACAGATTGATGAAATACATGAAGTGCTTAATTTTAATATCAATGACCTGGTGACACTGGATAAAATTGGGCTGGACAATATCCAGGGCATGGATGGTTTCTTCCAGGGCTATCTGCGTGCAGAAGACAATAAAACCAGTTGCCTGTTACTCGACACCGTGAACCTGCTGCAAAATATCAAAAAGCCGGTTGAATAAAGCGATTTAAACTTTTACCAGTAGCCTGTCCAGCCAGCGAGTTGACAGGATTCGTTTTAGATAGCCAAAAATATAGGTTGGTACGGTGACATAGTAGCGAGGCCGTGGTCTTTTACTTTCCAGCGCATGTATCACTTTTTTTAGAACACTTTCCGGGGGCAGGGTAAAAGGCACCGCGGCGCCTTTTTTCAGCAGGCGTTTTTCCGTGGCTTCGTATTCTGCCTTAAAACGGCTTTTTTCCTTATCGATAGTTTGCTTGTAGACTGCAAACGAATTTTCACGAAAACGGCTTTCAACCGGCCCGGGCTCAATCAGTGAGAGATGAATATTCGTATCGGCCAGCTCCAGCCGCAACGTATCTGTCAGGCCTTCAAGCGCAAACTTACTGGCATTATAGGCGCCACGTAAGCGTAATGCCGCAATTCCCAGTAAAGAACTGTTCTGGATAATGCGGCCATGTCCCTGTTGCAGCATAACCGGGATAATCAGGTTAGTGAGTTCATGCCAGCCAAACAGATTGGTCTCAAACTGTCGGCGCAGCATATCCCGGCTCAGGTCCTCGACCGCGCCGGCCTGGCCGTAGGCACCATTATTGAACAGGGCATCGAGTGTACCGCCGGTACGCTGCAAAACTTCTTTGACTGCGGCCTGAATAGATTCAGAGTCATCGAGATCAAGCTGCAGGCTTTCCAGCCCCATATCATTGAGCCTGTCCACATCTTCAGGCTTTCGCGCCGTGGCAAAGACCCGGTAACCACGTTGCTGTAACCCTTGCGCAACACAAAGACCGATACCACTTGAGCAGCCGGTAATAAGAATTGTTTTTTGCTTGTCTGATTTCATTTGATTTGTATTGTTGGGTTTGATTTATTGACAAATATTCAGGTTTGTTGAACATTTTTCTGTGTATTTTTGGCAATTTGTATCTTTATATCTATTGAATATTGTTTTTCATTTAAAACCTATTTTGAAAAAGGTGTCAACTTTTTTTGGGGAGGCTCACAGCGAGCGAAAAATATGTCCGGGTTTACGGGATAGTTATGCGACTTTATCATCTTGTCGCCTTCCATACCTTAAATGGAATCCATATTACAGCTCGTAATAAGAAATAGACTAAAGTGACTGGAAAAAAGACAATTGCAAGAATGAGCCAAACTTTTTCTAACG
>JALUTJ010000528.1 GCA_027057985.1 Chromatiales bacterium | reverse complement strand
AAAAAGGACGGCAGGGAAAAAAACATATCCTTAACTGCCAGTTAAAAAACAAAACCCGGGTATCCTGTCGTAAGGGGGCTTCAACCGTGGAACTAGTTAAACGCTAATTACTGACGTGCTTTATTCACCGCAAAGACATAGAGAATGCTAAGAAAGATTTTTTCCTGTATTTGTAAAAAATGTATTTTTACCTGCAAGCTGTGCTGGCATACAATATTGTCATGTCGATTACACCACCACAGTCTGAACAGGAATTACTTGATCGCGCCCGAGCTCTGGCAGGACTGAGTTTTGCTGAACTAGCCGAACAGTTTAATCTGCCTCTGCCCGCTTCTAATCGCAGTGCCAAGGGCTGGATGGGACAACTGGTAGAAAAAAGTCTTGGTGCGACGGCATCATCCCGCGCTGCACCTGACTTTGAACTGATTAATGTCGAACTTAAAACCCTGCCTGTGGCTGCAAATGGAAAACCTGCCGAATCAACCTATGTCTGTACCGTACCATTAACAGAACTGCACCAGCAGCAGTGGCATAACTGCTGGTTAAGACAAAAGTTGCAACGTGTACTATGGTTACCCATTGAAGGTGATAATCGCATCCCCATTGCAGATCGTCATATTGGTAATGCCATTCTCTGGAGCCCGGATCAGCAACAGGCCGCGCAACTGCAACAGGACTGGGAAGAACTGATGGAACTGGTCAGCCTGGGTAAGCTGGACCAGATAAGTTCACACATGGGACGCTATTTACAGATTAGACCCAAGGCAGCAAATGCAAAAGCATTGACCACAACACTCGATGAAGAAGGCAACCCGGTTGCTACCCTGCCACGTGGTTTTTACTTACGCCCGGCGTTTACTCGGCAAATCATTACGGCAAATTATGCCGGTATGGATAAGCAATATATCTGATTCATTTTACCCCCAGAGAATACCCGTTTATTAATTGAATTATTTATACGACCCCTTGCCGGCTTTTCGGTATAATAGAGCAACGTTAAACCCCGAACAAAATATGTTTTACAGGACTTTTTCATGACTGAATCAAACGACATCAGTGCAGCTCTTTCCGGCGAATCGCTGCAGGAACTGACAGAACAACTCAATGGCAAACAACAACAGCTTGCTGCACTCCCTGCTGATGCCACCGCAATGGAACGCGCCATGCTGCAACTGGATATTTCTGAGCTGTTACTGGCGCTGGATCGCAAGGAAGAAGCCTGGAATGAAGCCCGTGCCTGCTTTGATACTTTTATTGAAAATGAGCAGTGGCAGCAGGCCGTGGAAGCCTGTAATGTCATGTACCAGACCGAGCAACCCGCCTCCATCGTTGCCCTTGGACACGGTGTCTGGCTCGCGGTAACCTACCCGATTTCTGCAGAAACCACGGTAGCAATGTTGAACCATATCGTCGATGAAACCCCGGCTTCATCCGACGGTGCTGCGGTTGCTGCTATGACCGGTTATTATATTGCTGATATTCGCTCCAGTGATGAGGAACATGAAAGCAATACCTTCCTTGCCAAGACTATTCTCGGCAATGTTGCCAAACGGCATAGTAATGTTAAAACCCAGAAGGAAATGGATGAATGGCTGTTGCGCCTTGAACTGAAAGATCCGGATATTTTCCTGCCGCGTCTCTCGCTGGTAGTGAACTCCATTGTTGAAGATAACTGGTGGTTTGACCGTGATGAACTGCGCGCCCGCCTGCCGGTAAACTAAATACTGCATAACGGAATTAAGCATGGCTAATCTTTTACAGCAACAACTTCTGAAAGCCGGTGTTGTTACCAAACAACAGGTAAAAAAGGCACAGAGCAGTAAAAAGAAGAACAAGGGTAAGAAGAACCAGAAACCGGTTAACGAAGCTGCACTAAAAGCACAGCAGGCAGCAAAAGAAAAAGCCGAGCGTGATCGTGCCCTTAACCAGAAAAAAGATGAGCAAGCCCGGCAAAAAGCCATATCCGCAGAAATCGATCAGCTGATTAAAAGCAATATGATCAAACGTGGTGAAGACTGTGATATCCGTTATCACTTTGAGCATCGCAACAAGGTAAATCATATTCATGTTGATGCGGAAATGCGGCAAAAAATTATTAACGGCCAGCTCGGTATTGCCCGTATCGAAGGCCGCTATGAACTTGTGCCGCATAATGTTGCTGAAAAAATTCAGCAACG
>JALUTJ010000527.1 GCA_027057985.1 Chromatiales bacterium | reverse complement strand
ATTCCCCTCACCCTAACCCTCTCCCAGAGGGAGAGGGAAAAATCTTTTCCTAAAAAGATACAAAGCCAGATTTTAGTCTGACAAAATAAACACCCTCTCCTTTCAGGAGAGGGCAGGGGTGAGGTGATATTTATGATTTATTTCCCCTCACCCTAACCCTCTCCCAGAGGGAGAGGGAAAAATCTTTTCCTAAAAAGATACAAAGCCAGATTTTAGTCTGACAAAATAAACACCCTCTCCTTTCAGGAGAGGGAAAAATCTTTTCCTGGAAAGATGCATGACCAGAGTGTAGTCTGACGAATCAGGTTTTCCAGTCAGGCTGAAGCCTGACCTACAGAGCCATAGTGATTTATTTTTTTACAGCATCTTTTGGAAATACGGACTGCAGTTTTTCCTTGTCGATATACTTGTCCAGTCCACCCATAAAGTTGGCAACACCGGGATTGGTCATCAGTCCCTGCATGGCAACCCTCCCCAGGGTTGAGAAGCTGGTTTGCAGGGCAATATTTTTCTCGTATTTCACCGCTTCTACGGCCTGTTTGCGACAGCGACTGGTAAGGAGATCGACAAACAGGCTGGCAACATTTTTATTGAGTTCATCACCGAGTTTTTTCGGAATATTACTCAATGAGCCAAGTTCAGGGTGCGATGAAATAGCCACATAGACCCACTTGATGAGTTCCTGTTTGTCGGCAGGTGTGGTTTGATTTACCAGGCAGATGGAGAGTTGATCGGTAAAAGGACCGGCCTGTACAGCAACGGGAGAGAAAGAGAGAAAAAGCAGGGCGAAGTAGAGTTTTAATTTCATTTTTATATCCTTTAGTTAATTTTCTGTACAAACCACTGGTAATCAGCACTACTGGTCAGTGTGCCATCACTGTCTTTAATGTCAACATGCACGCTAATCGAGGCGCGCTGTTTTGCATCGAGCTGTTGCCTGAATTTTTTGATATCGGTTTCATCGACAGAAGGGAAGGCGACAATATCTTTTATAGCCGGTTTTTTGAAGCTTGCACTGGCCTTACGCAAAACCGGGATAACTTTATCGACCAGTTCAGGGAACAGTGACTGCAACAATGCACCGCTGGCAGTTTCAGCAAGGGTAAACTGGGCGCTGGCATGCATGGTTTGCAGGTGATTATGGGTTTGCGGGGTAAAGGCAAGCTGTAACTGTCCTGCATTATTTTCCTGTATGCCAATGAGTTTGGCGAAAGGGATTTGTGTGATTTCCATATTAATTCCTTGAGATGATTTTTCTCGATACGACGACCATACTGGTAAACAACAGGCAGGCCAGGCCGGTTGCAGCCGGGAACAATACCGTGGTGACAGAGTAATGTTCTAGCGCAAGAATAGAAAGCCCGTTACGCAGGGCGATTAGATTATAAAATAGCAATGCTTCTTCCTGTGGATAAAACCATGCCTTACGAAAAGTGGGAATAAAACCAAGCAGGTCAACCGTGGTTAGAATTACGACCGCCGACAACGGGTTTTGTGTAATAGCCCATAAGGGTAGTGCCATCAGGGCACTGACAAAGAACAACCAGTCACTGCGACTGATCATATGATCTGTTCTTTTCAGGTAGGCCAGCAGGGCTACCACCAGAGTAATTATTCCAGAAAATCCAGTAGGCCAGGCACCGGCACCACCCCTGTCGGCAAGCTGGGCCAGGAATACCACGAAGGTAACCATGGCCCAGATAATCCAGGAAAATGCATGAGGTCGGATCTGCCCCTTTACTATAGAAGCGATATAGGGGATGAAAGCGATAAAGGTAATGATTATCGCCACCAGGCTGATCAGCTCTTTTGTCATCCGTCTTCATCGTTCATTTTTTTCACCAGCCCAAGCGCCATAAAGACCAGCAGGATCGAGGCTGCAACCAGCGAAATCCAGAGTATCCATTTTTGCCAGTTACGCTCCGGTTTTTGTGGTTTGAGTGCAGCGGTATTGAGCTTTCTTATACTGCTTGTCACAAGGCGTGCTTCGCCGAGCAGGGTACTTTTATTGCCCAGTGATAACAGTTGCTGGATATTCTTCTGGTTGGTGCCTACCCTGCTGCTACCCCAGAGCAATTTAAAAGGCGGCTGGCCACGGGCAACAAAGACCACGTTGCGGGGCTGCCATGCGACTTCGAGTTTTGGTAGCTGATCACCAATGCCGCCACTGCTCTGATCAAAAACGATCTTCC
>JALUTJ010000526.1 GCA_027057985.1 Chromatiales bacterium | reverse complement strand
AGCAGGGCGAAAATGACGCTTAGTAGACTCATGGCGATAGTTTCCAGCTAATGCCGCCTAAATGCAAGTCTGAAAAGAGCTTAATGCTTATTCGGAATCACCATAGTTGCTAGCTGACTGCGATGAAAGTGTTAACGTGACGATGCCAGAAGCAGTTTATCCAGCTTTTCCCAGTCAAAGGCAGGACCGGGATCGGTCTTGCGCCCGGGGGCGATATCACTGTGACCAGTAATATCGCTGATATCCAGGCCGGGATAAGTTTCCAGCAGGATATGAATCAGGTCTGACAGTACCTGGTACTGAATTTCGGTATAGGGCGTGCTGTCTTCCCCTTCCAGCTCGATACCAATAGAAAAATCATTACATTTTTCCCGTCCCTTGTAGCGGGAAACACCGGCATGCCAGGCTCGCCGGTGTATCGGGACATACTGCACCAGCTCACCATCACGGCGGATCAGGAAGTGAGAGGAAACTTTCAGCCCTGCAATCTCCCTGAAATAAGGATGGGCCGAGGCATCGAGCTGGTTACAGAAAAGCTGGTCGATAAAATCACCACCAAACTCACCCGGGGGCAGGCTGATGCCGTGAATCACCAGCAATGAAATATCGGTTTCATCCGGGCGCAGGTCGAAATTGGGCGAAGGCTGCTGACGTGCTTCCTTGACCAGGCCATTACTCTTGTCGATATGCATCAAAAGACCGCTTCAGTTCTTGCCCGGGTGGTTCAGCATGCCACGTAGCACCATGTCGGTAAAACTGATAATGCCAATCATCTTGCCACACTCGATAACCGGGGCACGAGAAAGACCAAAGTTTTCAAACAGGCGTGCGCAATAACGAATATCCATATCAGGGTCAACCGAAATCACCGGCTTGGCCATGACTTCGTAAACATTAACCCGATCAGGAGAACGATCACGTGCCAGCACCTGCTTGGCAATATCCGAGATCAGCACGATGCCATACTCATCGTCATCATGGCGTTTATCTACGATCAGTGACTTTGTTTCAACATGCTGCATCTTGCTTAAGGCATCTGAAACCGTTGTCATACCATCGATAACATCAAAGTTCTTTTTCATTACGTCGCGCACGCGAACGATATTTCTCTCTGTCATATTTCTTCCTCCACCACTTCTGTCAGTTTTTCTACCTGGTGTGCCACGCCTACTGCATCTTCAACATCAATCTGAAAAGCAATGCCGGTGCCGGGTTTACTATCAAACTCCCCCTGCGAGGCAATGCGTTCAAGAATTTTTCGTGACAGGTGTTCTTCAACCAGCATTAACAACATGTCACGTTGCGTTTCCAGTGTCAGGCCAAAAAATGTTTTACTCGCCTTCAGCCCTTCCCCTCGCGCATGATTAATTACAGTCATCCCGGTTGCACCTTCTTCTCGTGCTGCCGCCATGACTGCATCGGTCTTATCATCCTCGATCAGTGCAATAATCAATTTAAAATGCATCTGTCTCTCCTTACTCCGCCTGTTGTACTGCCGCCTTATGTGCGGCCCTTTTATTTTTCCACTCACTTAACTGTGCGTATGCCATTACTGAAATAATAGGACATAAACTAGCAAACGCGATCAAACCAAAACCATCCAGCACTGCACTACGGCCGGGAATGGTAGTTGCCAGTCCCAGCCCCAGCGCGGTAACCAGTGGTACGGTCACGGTTGATGTTGTTACTCCACCCGAATCATAGGCCAGGGCGATAATCATTTTCGGCGCAAACAGGGTCTGGATTATCACGATCACATAGCCGGTAATAATGTAGTATTCAAGGTTAGTCCCGGTCACAATGCGAAAGGTACCCAAACCAATACCGATGGCTACCCCTAACGCTACCGCAATACGCAGGCCATTAATACCGATGACACCACCGGATACCTCATTCGCCTTGATCGCCACTGCCAGCAGCGAAGGCTCGGCGATGGTAGTTGAAAAACCGATGGCCAGTGCAAACAGGTAAACCCACTTGTAATCCTGCCAGTGGACAACCTCGGCAACCTTACCAGCACCATAGATAAATTCCGGGTTGGTGAGCTGTTTTGCCATCAGCTCACCCAGCGGGAACAGCGCTTCTTCCAGCCCAACCAGGAACAGGGCCAGGCCAATCAGCACATAAAAGAAACCCAGAATAACTTTACCCGGGTTAGGAACGGGCTTTCTTATCACAAGGAACTGGAAACCAAAAATAATCACCACGATCGGCAATACGTCCAGTACGGTACCCATCGTTACATGAAAAATGTCAGTTAATAGCTTGTTCATATGATCATCCCGTACGCCATAACAAATATCATTGGAGTTAACGAGGCAAAAGCAATCAGTCCAAAGCCATCGATCATCGGGTTCCGCCCCTTGATACTCGATGCCAGTCCCACACCCAGTGCAGTAACCAGCGGTACGGTAATGGTGGATGTTGTTACTCCACCAGAATCATAGGCGATACCAATAATTTCCTCGGGAGCGAAAATGGTCATAATCACCACCCCCATGTATCCACCAATTATCAGATAATGGATTGGCCAGCCTTTGAGGATGCGCAATACACCGATAACAATGGCAAGTCCTACTGAAATGGCCACCGTGAGGCGTAAACCAGAAGCATAAGATGCCCTTGATTCGGCGGTATTAGCGATGACATGACCGGCAGCAGCGACTTCCGCAGCCTTATCGGCCACCGCGATTAAGGCAGGTTCTGCAATGGTAGTACCGAATCCCAGTGAAAAGGCGAAAATCAGTAACCAGATGACACTGCCCTTGCGGGCGAAGGCATAGGCCATGCTCTCGCCAATGGGAAAAAGCCCGATTTCCAGTCCCTTTACAAACAGGCTCAGGCCGATAACAACGAAGACTGTCCCAATAAAAAGCTGATCCAGGTTGGGAATGGGTTTCTGCAGCACCACCAGCTGGAAAAAGGCGATCACCACCAGAATAGGAAGTAGATCACTGGTGCTTTGCCACAGGGGATGCAGAATCTTTTTGAGTTTTGGCAGCATACCGTTATCGTTTATTCTGAACAGACTGGTGAGAAATAACTCGAAAGCTGTTCAGGCAATTGTTACAATTCAACAAGCTTAGATGACACTTTACTGTGAATAGCCATGACATTCAATCCTGAAGAAAACCCGCTTCCCGCCATTGAAGATATCCAGAAACAGGTGCAACAGGCACTGGATGAAGACCTGGGAACCACGAGTGGCCAGCCTCATGCCGGTAAAGATGTCTCTGCCCTGCTGATAGATGAAAAACAACAGGCCACGGCAGAATTACTTTGTCGAGAAGAAGCCGTGCTCTGTGGCCATGCCTGGTTCAATGCCACCTTTGAACTGCTCGATAAAACTATCCAGCTTAACTGGCTTAAAAATGATGGCGAGCGAATTAAAGTAAATGAAGTAATATGCAAGATAACCGGCCCGGCACGGCAAATACTGACTGCGGAACGCACCGCGCTGAATTTTCTGCAAACCCTTTCGGCCACTGCCAGCATTACTGCTCGCTTTACAGAAAAAATACAGCATACCCATTGCCGTATACTGGACACACGCAAAACCATTCCCGGCCTGCGACTGGCACAAAAATATGCCGTTGCCTGTGGGGGTGGTGTTAATCATCGTATCGGCCTGTATGACATGGTCTTAATCAAGGAAAACCATATCCAGGCAGCCGGTTCAATTCAACAGGCCGTTGCCACAGCACGGCTAAAGTTCCCTGGATTAAAAATAGAAGTGGAAGTTGAAACCCTTGATGAGCTTGAACAGGCGATCACGGCTCAGGTTGATCGTATCCTGCTGGATAACATGGATATCACAACATTGAAAAAAGCCGTTGCCATTACGGCTGGCCAGATTGATCTTGAGGCCTCGGGAAATATCGACCTGCAAACCATCGCCAGTATTGCAGAAACCGGCGTCGATTATATTTCCACCGGTGCTATCACCAAGCATATCCAGGCAATTGATTTTTCATTGCGTTTCAAGTAAGTCAGCAGGTCGGCTCAAGCTGAGCGAAGCCGACAAATTAGAATATTTTCTACGGATATTTTTTCGCAAAAAATCCTGTTATGAGAAATAAATAAACCTCTGCGAACTCTGTGTCTTTGCGGTGAAAAAATTGTCGGTTCCGTCGCTTTACTCCTTGAACAGACCTACAGGTAAATATACAACAAGATTACTGGCTTTCTGGTGTCAGATTGGGTGAACGCAATTCAAATACCCTGAAATCTTTTTTAGTGTAAATCACTTCCCCCAGGCGTACCGGCAGGTGTAAACCATTGGCACGAATCAGCTTCATTGGATCTCCTTTTGAATAATGCATCCCTGTCTTGATAATCAGGTTCCAGTCATTACGAATATTTTTAATCAGGATAGCCGCCTTTGCGACCGAGCTATCCATTTCATCCAGTGCCTGTACCCCGGCTGCTTCAGCATAGTTCGATAAGCGTACCACTGCAATTTCCACTTCTTTCGCATTAGGTCGGTTAAGACGGCGCACGAAACCAAGAATCGGATGTTTTTCATTATCCGGCATGGTAAATGCCATTAGCATGTCGATATGTATCGGGTTACTGAAATCTGTTTCCTCGGTACTTATTAATACGCCACCAGCACTGAAGTTGATAATCTTCCAGGAGGCGTTCATATAATGTTTTTCTTCTTCCGCCAGTAACGCCGAAGACATGGCCAGGGTATCGATAAACTGGCGCGAACTGCGAATAGTTTCCTGGTCAGTTTCATTCAGATCCGTTAATAACTTATTCACATCATGAAAACCAAAATAAACCCGTAATCTACTATTATCAAACGAAGCATGTCGCTTCTGTCTTCTTTCACGTTCGGTCAGACCCATGATCATCATTTCAATCACCGGTACCCTGTCGGCTTCAGGGATATGCAGTAATGGCCGGCTAATTGCAGACTCATCGAAAACATCGAGGAACTGTTGCTTGCCAATTTCCTTGTGATCTTTTACCAGGATATTGTAGAGAGCGGTGTAATCCAGTCTTATCCTGAGAGATGGTGTGTTCCTGGTAACCCTGAACCGAGGTGGGCCATCATTATTGCAGTAGGTCACCAGTAGTCCAGGATGGAGTTCAGTGTCATCATCCGCGAGCAGTTTTAACCCCTCTCCTTTAAGAAAATCAAGATAGGCATCGGGAACATGAAACATACGGGTGGGCCAGGTGGTGACATCGAGCAGGCCAAAAAGCTGAATGGAAAGATAAAGCCTTCTTACCGTGCTATCCGGTACACTACCGGCACGTAATCGGTCTGAAGATTTACGCACACCAAGCAAGCCAATCAACTTATACTCGTTATCCAGCTGGTTGTGATAAGCCAGTGAAAAAAACAACTGATTACAGTGTTGCCAGGCAACCCGAGGCAACTTCTGATAACGCAAAGCCCGCAGCCGTTGTTCAACCCTAAGCAGTTCTAATGAGCGTGCAGCATAAAGATACAGTTGTTTTGCATTTTTTTTAAACTCACGCTTACTGTTTGAATATAGTTCACGAAATAACAGTTTATAAGCAGTTGACAGTTGTGAAATAGCATCAATACTCGCAACCAGGGCATGCTTTCTTTCACGGCTTTCTGGCAGGTTGTTTTCTTCTTTCTGATATTTCTCATACCAGAGCAGGACGATACTGTATATATATGAAGTAAATAATTCTGCCAGCTCCCTTCTTTCCTTTTCCCCCAGCAGAAGACGATTGATTTTCTGCATTTCCTGAGTTGCGGTTTCAAGCAGACGTACCGGCATCCTGCGGTGGATTTCCAGTTTCTGCTTGATATTATTTTTATCAACCAGTCTTTTCTCGACAGGTTTAAATGGCAGGGTCAGGCCGGCAAGATTTCCCATTTCCTGAGGAATACGGATTTTTTTCCTTATCAGGGGAATATCCTTTCCAGTTCCGGCGCTTGAAAATAAACCCATCACATTTTTTCTGACTGAAAGTTAAGTTAAGGCTTTAACTGTATGCTAAAAACCAAAGTGGTTCAAATAACCCAGTATCGCAACAGCCTGCACCTGGCTTACAGGATAAAACGTGAGGGACGGGGAGTTAAAACTAGTCCTCGCGGATACGAACGATCACATCAACGCTGTCGAGTGAACAACCTTGTGGCAGTTCAGGTATCTGGCTGAGCGTTATCGAGTCATTCGGGATGTCGGTCAACTCGCCACTGTCGCTATTATAAAAATGAAAATGCGGTTCGACATTGGAATCGTAAAAAACCTTACTCGGATCAACGATGACTTCGCGCACCAGGCCTTTTTTCGCAAACAGACCCAGTGTGTTATAGACCGTTGCCTTGGAAACCACGGGCAGGGAGGCATTGACCGATGCCAGCACCTGGTCGGCAGAAAGATGTTGCGGACGGGCAAGCAGGATACGCGCAATTTCAAGCCGCTGCGAAGTCGGCGAAATATCATGTAATTTCAGTAAATCTATCAGTGCGTCGTCATTGTCCTGCATATCAGCATTCCATTAAATAGTAATCTCAAAGGCATTATAAGATAGCATTTCCCACTTTGCCAGAACACGTATGAATATATTAGGGGCTTCAAATAAGGCCATCCCGCTGTAGCCCATAGTCCCCCGGGTCGAGGCTGGTGGGCCTGTCCAGCATCAAATCCGCCATCAGTCTTGCCGAAGCCGGCCCCAGCACGATTCCGTTTCTGAAATGCCCGGTATTGATGTACAGACCGGGCAAATCCGAAACTGCATATATATAAGGTATACTGTCTTCCGAGCCGGGGCGCAGTCCTGCCCAGTGATGTTCAATGTCGCATTGCGCCAGTGCCGGAATAATCCCGCTGGCTTCACGGTACAGTTCCTGGTGCGCCGCCTCCGTGGTGTGCTTGTCAAAACCCTCAAATTCCAGGGTACTCCCCACCAGCACCCGGCCATCCCGGCGTGGAATCACATAACGATCACGGCTCAATACGATATGCTGCACGGTTCCCACTGGGGTGCGAAACAGCAGCATTTGCCCTTTTACTGGCTGCACCGAGAGCGAAAGCCCCAGTTTTTCCGCCAGGCCGGCACTCCAGGCACCCGCGGCCAGCAACACCCTGTCTGCTGTAAAAGCCTGATTGCCACTCAGTACCCCGCGAACCTGCCCATCTTCAATAATAAATTCACTCACTTCCTGATTTTCAATGAAAGTTACCCCTTTTTGTAACAGGTACTGTTTAAGGGCCGCGACGAAGCGCGGGTTTCTAACCTGTCGTACCTCGGGCATCCAGATGGCCTCTTCCGCCTCCATTCTCTGTGGCGAGAGATTGGCCTCTAGTTCTAAAACTTCTTTTTTATCAATAAGTTGCAAATTCTGCTGGTAATCTTTTGCCCATTCCTGAGCGGCATGAATTTCATCATGATCCAGGATTAAGAGGCCACTTTGCAGCAGCTCAGCCTCTAGCCCGGTTTCCTGTTCAATCTCCTCCACCAGTGCCGGATAGGCCTGCTGACTCCAGCTCGCCAGCCGCGTCACCGCCGCCGGGTAACGCCACGGGTAGAGAGGAGAAACAATTCCCCCCCCCGCCCAGGAAGATTCCCGCCCAGGTTGCTGCCGATCCAGCACAGTCACCGTGCATCCGGCCTGCAGCAGCTCCCGCGCCGTCAACATGCCGATAACACCGCCACCAATTATCAGAATATCAGTCATTTACTTTTAAAATACCTCCAGCAGGGACATTTTCAGCAAACCGTGCCTGCTTCACAAATTCATTTATCAGGAACCATTTATCCGTGATTCCAATCCGGTTATCCTGTCAGTGACTGACTTGTAACTCATATTGGACTATAACATTCACATGACTAAAAACCACGGCTTTACATTAATTGAACTCATTGTCACGGTGGCAGTAATTGCCATCGTGCTTCTGACTGGTATTCCTGCCCTGAACAGCATGGTCGGCAGTAATCGGCTGAGTGCCCATGTCAACAGTATCTCCGGCAGCCTGGTGCTGGCACGGAGTGAAGCCATTCGTCGCGGTAGCTCGATTACACTCTGTGGCAGTAATGATGGCACCACCTGCAATACCAGTAACTGGGAAGAAGGCTGGATCGTCTTTACCGATGCGGATAACAGCGGCACTATCAATGGTACCGATGTCCTGCTCAAGGCTGAAAACCAACTGCCCGGGGATATTACCCTGCGACTATCACAGTCGGACAATGCCGGTATGATGCGCTACAAATCCAGCGGTGCGCTGCGGGATCTGAATGCCGATGCCACCAATACCGATAAAGGCACCTTTACCCTGTGCGACAAGGATGCCGATGCTACCAAAGCAAAAGCTATCAATGTCAATATTATGGGGCGAGTCAGCCTGGCAGAGGATACGGATACCACTAAAGACAAGATTGTAAATGATATCAACGGGAATAATGTGACATGTCCATAATCACACCACATCGATCTCGAACAGAATCTGGCTTTACCCTGCTGGAAGTCATGGTGGCGCTGGTGATTTTTTCCATTGGCATGCTTGGCCTGGCCGGTATCCAGGCAGAAGGTATTCAAAGTAATAATACCGCCTACCTGCGCACCATCGCCATGCAACACGCCTATAACATCAGCGATCTGATTCGAGCCAATACCGATGATGCCGGTAATGTTGATAGTACCTTCGACAATGTCACTTCATCAGTGGGTTCAGCACCAACAAGTTGTATACAGGCGGCTACAGGTGGCACACCTGACTGTACGACATCACAAATGGCAGCCTTTGATCTTTACCACTGGAAAAAGCAGATCCAGGACACGCTACCATCTGGACGCGCCACCATCGTCAATAATGGCGGTGTTTATGAAATTACCATTATGTGGGATGAAGATGGCACCGGTGCCACCGGAGAAAACTGCAGTGGCAACAGTGCGACCGATCTCAAGTGCTATAAATTACATATACAGACCTGAAGCTGAATTATGAAAAAATATCAAACACAGCACAAAATTCACTATAGCCGGGGGGTTACCCTGGTCGAACTGATGATCGCTATTGCCATCAGTGGCATTATTGCCCTTGGTATCAGTTCGGTTTACACCAGCAGTAAAAGAAGCTTCAAGTTGCAGGAAGAATATTCCCGCCTGCAGGAAAATGGTCGTTTTGCCATTAACCATATTACTCGCTTTGTTCGTGGTGCCGGCTATTCCGGCTGTGCTTCCGGACTGAATAAAATCAGCAATAATCTCAATAACCCGGACTATAATGCCTGGAACTTTGCTACCGGCATCGAAGGCTATGAATATATCGGTACCGAACCTAATCAGGCAGTAACACTCTCAGCTACTCCAACTGCTCAGGCAACCGGCACAGAAGCCAGCTGGGAAACAACAACAGCCAGTGTTTCGCTACCAACAACTGCAGATCTACTGGGTTACAGTTATTCGCCGGTTCAGAATACCGATATCCTGATTTCACGCACAGCCGATGGTGCCGGGGTTGAGGTTTTTGCCGACAGTACCAGTGGCCAGGTCTTTATCAAAGATGGCAATACCGGTACCTGCCCAGATGGTACTACCAGTTATAGCGGTATATGCACTGGTGATATCCTGATGATTTCTAACTGCCAGGAAGCCGTGGTATTGCAAACCACCAATATCACTGCCGCTGGTGGTAAGGTCAACCTTGTACACTCGAATGCCAACATGGCCGCGCATGGTGGCCCCGGTAATGCCGATCCCATTTTACCTATGGTACTGCGAATTGGTGACGAGGTAATGCGGGTATCTACCAAGGTTTTCTATATCGGCATGGGCACTAACGGCCCAGCACTGTTTATGCGCCAGGGTAATGGTGCTGCAGTCGAGCTAGTTGAAGGTGTAGAAACCATGCAGGTACTTTATGGTGAAGATACCGACGCTACGCCAGATAATATCCCCAACCGTTATGTCGCTGCTAACAAGGTACTCGATTTTGCCAATGTTGTCGCGGTAAGAGTTTCACTTCTCTTACGCTCGGTAAAAGAATTACCATGGCGTACAGCACAGGCAAAAACCTATTTACTGGGTGGTTCCGATGCGGCAACCGCAGTTACCGTTACCTCACCTGCCGATAAGCGTATTCGCAAGGTAATGACCACCACGATCAAGGTACGAAATCGCGCCTTTAGTTTATAACTTACAGGTAGTTAAAACGAATGAACAGGAAACTGACATACATACATAAGCAAAAGGGTACCATACTGGTTATCAGTCTACTGATACTGGTAGTACTGACCATTATCGGTGTCAGTAGCATGGGTTCTTCCAGCCTGCAGGAGCGTATGGCCGGTAACTTCCGGGATCGCCAGATTGCCTTCCAGGCTGCAGAAATGACTCTGGCTTATGCCGAAGACTATGCCCGTAACAATATTATCTCCACATCTGTTTTCAATGATACCAACGGTCTTTATAGTCAGTACAATGGCCCGACCTCGCAAAATGCCTTTACTACCAGCTGGTGGACAGGAACGAACTCAAAAGTCATGCCAACGACGATTGACGAAGTTCGCACCCAGCCACGCTTTACCATTGAATACCGTGGTGATACCGGTGAGGAAGAAGGTACTTCGGTCAATCTTGGTGGTTATGGAGATACCTCGACCGGTGGCCAGATCTCGAACTTCCGCGTCACCGTTTATGCCACCGGTCTCTCTGACAATACAGTAGTGATATTACAGTCCAATTATGGCAAGCGACTGAACTAAGGAGCTTATTATGAACAAGCATCAACTCTTCAAGAAAACACAATGGCTTATCGGCTCAGTCCTGTTATTGACCTTACCGGGTTTGCTCTCTGCTGCCCCGGGTGTTATCTCCAGTGAACCCCTGCAGACATCGGCCAGTGCGCCTTCCAATGTCATGTTTGTTATCGACTCCTCCGGTTCAATGAATATTATTTCTCCAGAGCCTGTCCCTACCAGCTATAGTTATACCTGTAGTAATTCAAATTCACTTATTCCAGGAGGTAATGAAGTTGAGCTTAATATCGTTGGCGGCCTGCCTGAAATTGATTTCAATGGTGATGTCAGGCCTCTGGGCAATAGTGGAAATAGTACCTGGTGTTTTGACCCAGCTCTGACCTATAACGCCAACCTGAATACTCTTCTGGATATTAGATGGGGCTGGCCAAGTGTTCCCTATAGCGGGGCTTACTTAAACTGGTATTTTGATACCACCACTGATTCTGGTACAGATACCTGGGCCGGTAAAGGCTATAAACCAGGAGCTCGTAACCGGATCGAAGTAGCACAGGTTTCACTCAATGGTCTTATCGATACTCTCAAGAATATCAATGTCGGTCTGTCAGAGTTTGACGGGGATCTAGGGGCACAAATCGATGTTGCCATTCAACCGATTACCTCAGCCTTCCAGACCACACTAAAAAATGCAGTAAATAATATTGTAGCAAATGGTAGTACACCACTTTCGGAAACCCTGCGTGACCTTGGCCGTTATTTTTCAAATGGGGATGGTACCAATGGCAGCAGTTCAGGTACCTGTGGTGGACTCTCCAATACCAATATCACCATTCATCCAGATGATAATCTGCCTACCGATACTCCAGCGGGGCTGAGAGAAGATATCGCCTGTACCACCCTGCTGGCAAATCGTATTACCCTGGCTGGGCCAATCAAATATTACTGCCAGAAAAACTTTGTAGTTATGCTCACCGATGGCTTCCCAACATGGGATCGTAATGTTGATGTCCACCTGAGAGATTATGATCAGGACTGTACCGCTGCTGCCCAGGCAGCCGGTAGCTACAACTGTGGTATTCGTGATACCAAAGATTATGATCCTGGCCCGGACTCAGATTACTGGGATGATGTGGCCCAGGCACTTTATGAGGTCGATCTGCGCCCGGATCTCAATGATAAAAAAGGTCAGGCATACAAAAATAACCTGATTACCTACACCATTGGTTTTGCCGACCAGCAAATCCAGAATCTGCAACTAATCAAGGATGCAGGACGACAGGGTGGTGGTGAAAGCTACTATGCCTCTTCAACTACGGAATTACAGTCCGTACTGGCCAATATTCAGGCCAGCGTTGATGCCCAGTCTGGAACTGCGGCGGCAGTAACCTTTAACTCCAGTACCCTGAGTAGTCAGAGTGCAGTTTACCAGGCACTATTCAATACCCAGCGCTGGAGTGGTAAACTCCATTCCATTCCGCTGGATGGCTTTACCGGTGAAATTCTTACTGGCTGTACTTTAGGTGATGATAACTGCTGGCGTGCAGAAGATATGCTGGACAACCAGAGTCCTTCTTCACGTAATATCCTGACCTTCAACCCGGTGAAGCAATCCGGTATCGCTTTTGAAGCACCAGCAGATTACACCACGATAACCTCAACAACCAATAGTTATGAAATTCCCAAGGATCTGGTTGACGACCTCTGTGCCAGCCATGCCATTCCCTGGCCCTGTGATGCCACTACCGCAGCAGACAGCAGCAAAAAAAGTGAAAATCAGACCTATATCGAAACGCTGATTGCCTATCTGCGTGGCGATCGAACCCATGAGAATAAAACCAGTAGTATCGATTTCCGGATTCGTACTAATGTTCTTGGTGATATTGTCAACTCCAGCCCGATTTATGTTGGTAAACCTTCCCTTGGCTGGCCAATTACTGCACCATTCCCGGAACCACCAGCTACCACCGCTGACCCCGACAACACCTATTCCACCTGGGCAATGTCTTCCATCAAGGACAGAATGCCTGTTGTATATGTAGCTGCCAATGATGGCATGCTGCATGGTTTCCGTACCATGCAAACCGATCCGGTAAACAACTCTGCTGATGCCGGTGAAGAAGTACTGGCCTATATTCCAACTGGTACATTCTCTTCGGCAAATACCCAGGGGCTGCATTACCTGGCCGATCCCAATTACCAGCATCGCTTTTATGTTGACCTGAATCCTTCCCTCAGTGATGTTTATATCTATCATAAGGATTCCTCGGGTGTTGCAACCTCAAGTAAAGAATGGCGTACTGTACTGGTCGGTGGCCAGGGTGCCGGTGGTAATACCATGTATATGCTGGATGTAACCGACCCGAGTCGTTTTTCTGAAGCCAATGCCAAAGAACTGGTTGAATGGGAATTTACCCATCCCAACCTGGGTAAAACTTTTAGTAAGCCCGTTATTGCCATGATGAATAATGGCCGTTTTGCTGCCATCTTTGGCAATGGTTATAACAGTAGTGATAACCCAACCCCGGGAGACTGTAAGGCAAAGCTATTCGTGGTCTTTCTCGACGGGGGTATCGATGGCACCTGGACTGCAGGCACCGACTATCTTGAGTTTGATACCGGTGTCGGTTCAACAACAGACTGTAATGGTCTTTCCAGCCCAGCCGTGGTTGATTTAAATAGTGACAAGGTGGCCGACCGTGTTTATGCCGGTGACCTCTATGGTAATCTGTGGGCCTTTGATCTCTGTGACTATCAGTCAGGTACAGGGCTCTGCAATACCGTGACTACCAACTGGGGTCTGGCCAATGCCTCACCCATCATGACCACGAAAGATAATGCAAGTCCAGCTGTTCGTCAGCCTATTACCGTCAAGCCAGTGGTATCACGCGACCCTGCATCAACCGGAAGGGATGACCTGCTGGTGGTATTTGGCACAGGGCAATACTTAACGGCTAATGATATTACGGATACCCAGGTACAGACACTCTACGGAGTAAGAGACTATAATGCCCTGAGCAATGGCCGTAGTAATTGGGGCCTGGATCCGCGTAAAAATGCCGATAAATTTAAACAGCAAAGCCTGGTAGAAGAGACCTGTGCTGCTGCAGGCTGTACCGGACTGGTAAGAAGAATCGCAACACCTGTCGCTACCCTGAACAGCAATGATAATGGCTGGTATATTGATCTGGATGTAACAGGCAGCGATGGGGAACGTATCGTGGTTAATCCAAAGATTCGTAGTGATATCGTATTCTTCAATACCATGATACCGGATAGCCGCAAATGCTATGCCGGTGGTAATGGCTGGCTGATGTCGGTTAACCTGATCAATGGTGGTGAGCCTGACAAACAGGTATTCGACCTGAATAATGACGGTGTTATCAATGTCCAGGATCAGCAAAATGGCAATAATCCTGTGGGAGTTAAGGTCTTTGCCATACCGGCAGAATCCACCTTCCTCGGTGAAAAACAGTACACCCCGGACTCAGAAGGTAATATCAATGTCCGCATGGTTAATATTGGTAAGAACCAGCGTGAAGGTCGGATGTCATGGAAGGAAATCTATGCCGATGATCTTTAATGTAAGAGGACCGTATTAAAGTATGAAAAACGTAAACAGACAGACTGGCTTTTCCTTAATCGAGCTGATGGTCACGATTGGCATTATTGCCATACTCGCGGCGGTCGCCTGGCCTGCCTATGAACGGCAAATGACCAAAAACCGCCGCAGTGATGGTATCGCTGCGCTATTGAATGCCAGTAAAGAGCTGCAGCAGTGTTACTCAGATGTCGGTGGTTATATCGATAAAAATGGTAATGACTGCACCCATATTGCTGAATCTGAAAAGAAGTATTACAACATTACTTCCGTGCTAACAACCGATACCTTTACCCTGACAGCGAGCCCTAAAGGAGCACAGGCTGATGATACCGAGTGTACTACGCTGACACTGGATCATCTGGGACAGAAAGGCTTTACCACGAGTGGAAATGGTACACTGAACCGCTGCTGGAGCAATTAATTCTCGAGGAAAAAAATCATGAAAAAACTTATCTTTAGTATATTTAGCCTGAGTCTGCTTATTACATCTACCGGAGTCCATGCCGGCAACTGTGAGGAAGCCGCTTATTATTATAAAAACAAAAAGTATTCACTGGTAAAATCACTGGTGTGGGCTGATGCACTTAAAGGTAATGCCTGTGCAGAATATTATATGGGACTGTTATATTTGGAAGGCAAGGCTGTAAAACGTGACAAGAAAAAGGGATTCAACTATATCAAGCAAGCCAGTATGAAAGGTAATAAGAACGCCCTAAATTTCTTAAAAAATACTCACTAAATAAATTTTATTTCTGTAATGCTCTGGGCAGGGAGAAAATAATGTTTTCTTCCCTGCCCTGCTGATTAATTACACACTCCACTCCCCATTCTCTGAGGCGGCTGATCACATTCTCCACCAGTTCAGCAGGGGCTGAGGCACCGGCTGTCAGCCCAATACGTGTCTTGCCCTGTAGCCACGCTTTATCGATTTCTGATTCGTTATCCACCAGGTAGGCTTCAGTGCCCATGCGCTCGGCCACTTCCCGCAGGCGATTGGAATTAGAGCTGTTGGGTGAGCCAACCACCAGCACCAGCTCGGTTTCTGCAGCCAGATTTTTTACTGCATCCTGCCGGTTCTGAGTGGCATAACAGATATCATCTTTTTTTGGGCCCTGGATTGCCGGGAAGCGTTGCCTTAGAGCATCGATAATACCGGCCGTATCGTCCATCGACAGGGTTGTCTGGGTAACATAACTGAGCTGTTGTGGATTTCTGACCTCAAGCCGTTGTACGTCTTCGATATTTTCAACCAGGTACATTTTACCCCCGGCACTTTCATCGAACTGCCCCATGGTGCCTTCCACTTCTGGATGACCAACATGCCCAATTAGAATACATTCCTGCCCGGCCTTGCTGAAACGCACTACTTCCAGGTGCACCTTGGTCACCAGTGGACAGGTGGCATCAAAAACTTTTAGCTTGCGCCGTTCGGCTTCTTTTCTTACCTGCTGTGATACCCCGTGGGCACTGAAGATCACCGTGGCATTATCCGGTACCTCATCCAGTTCATCGACGAAGATAGCACCCTTGTTGCGTAATTCATCCACCACAAAGCGGTTGTGTACCACTTCATGCCGTACATAAATCGGTGCTCCATAGATTTCCAGTGCACGCTGCACAATATCAATGGCGCGATCGACACCGGCGCAAAAACCGCGTGGATTAGCCAGGATAACCTGTTGTGGAAATTCAGAATCTGACACGATAGTCTCGCTTTACTTTTCAGACAGCAGGTTTGATATCAAGAATTTCAACGGTAAAGACCACTTCGTGACCCGCGAGCGGATGATTGAAATCTACCTTCACCTCGTCATCACCAATTTCAAGAATGGCACCGGGAATTTCTTCACCCGACGGGGTTGAAAAGCCAATTATCATACCTTCTTCGATCTTCATCTCATCACTGAACTCGGAGCGAGGCAGAGTATGTATATTTTCTTCATCCGGGAAACCAAAGGTATCACGTGGTTCGATAGAAAGGCTTTGCTTGTCACCCACCTTCAGACCATACAATACCATCTCCAGGCCTTCTACCATGGTGCCATCGCCCATGGTAAAGGTCATGGGTTCGCCATCAACAGTCGCATCGGCCACGGTACCGTCTTCCAGTGTAAGGGAAAAATGCATGGTCACTTCACTACCATGTCCGATTGTCAATGCTTCTACATCACCCATGAATCAATCCTGTTTTTTCTCTGCACGCATTTGCCGCAGGCTATCAATAACAATAATCGCCACGCCAAGACTGATTGCCGAGTCGGCAAGATTAAAGGCCGGCCAGTGTGCATTTTTGTAATACACATCGATAAAGTCGATAACATGGCCGAGATAAAGACGATCAATCACGTTACCCACGGCCCCACCGAGAATCATGGCCAGCGCAATCGCCTGACCTTTTTCATTGTCCTGCAGGCGTTTCATCCAGGCAATAATAACGATACTCACTATAACCGCGACCAGGGCAAAGAACCAGCGTTGCCAGCCTCCGGCATCATGCAAAAAACTAAAAGCAGCACCGGTATTGAACATTAAAGTCCAGTTGAACACCGGCATCACCGCAACCGGCTGATACGGTTCCAGAACATTGAGCGCAATATTTTTTGTCAGCTGATCCAGTATGACAACGATCACACTCAGCCAGGTCCATTTCAACATGAGATTTTTACCCCGGCCTTAAGCGTATAAACGCTTTTCACCTTTACCCTCGATATTTTCGATGCAGCGGCCACAGAGTTCAGGATGTTTTGCATCCTTGCCGACATCTTCACGATGATGCCAGCAGCGTACACACTTTTCATGTGGCGAAGCGGAAACCGCAACCCAGATTTCATCATTACTGGAAAGTGTGTAATGTTGCGCTTCTTTGGGCGGTTCTTCTTTTACCAGTTCGATGCGTGCTTCCGAGGTAATCAGTACAAAGCGCAGCTCATCACCGAGTTGTGCCAGTAGATCATAAATTTCACGACCACAATACAGCTCGACTTCCGCAGCAAGACCTGAGCCGATTTCACCAGCGACTCGCAGTGCTTCGAGTTCCTTGTTGACATACTCACGCACCTCGGTGACCTGCTTCCAGAATGTCATACTGCTATCCAGGCTATCTTTATTTTCAAACACCTGTGGCAATGCATACCAGCTATTGAGGAAGACCGACTCATTACGATCTCCCGGCATAAAGGACCAGATTTCATCCGCGGTAAAACTGCAAATTGGTGCCAGCCAGCGTACCATGGCCTCGAGAATATGGTACATCGCGGTCTGACAGGAGCGACGTGCCAGTGAATCCGCTTGGGTGGTGTACTGACGATCCTTGATAATATCGAGATAGAAACTGCCCATTTCACCAGCACAGAAGTTATGTAACTGCTGATATATCTGATGGAACTCATAAGTGCCATAGGTTTCTACCAGCTTTTGCTGTAACTGTTCACTATAGGCAACCGCCCATTTATCCAGTGACAGCATCTTCTCTTCGGCAACACTGTCCCTTGCCGGATCAAAGCCATGCAGGTTGGATAACAGGAATCGAGCCGTGTTACGGATACGGCGATAGGCATCGGCGGTACGCTTGACGATTTCATCGGAAACAGTCATCTCGCCACTGTAGTCTGTTGAAGCAACCCACAGGCGCAGGATATCGGCACCCAGACTTTTAATCAGTTTCTGCGGGGCGACGACGTTTCCTTTTGACTTGGACATCTTCTGTCCTTTCGCATCCACGGTAAAGCCATGCGTCAGCACCGACTTATAAGGTGGCTTTTTATACATGGCAATGGCAGTTTTCAGTGAAGACTGGAACCAGCCACGATGCTGATCCGATCCTTCAAGATACAGATCTGCTACCGGATAGTCTTTTAGTCCTTCACGTTCATGCAGCACAACATGGTGCGATACACCCGAGTCAAACCAGACATCGAGAATATCACTGGACTTTTCATACTGATCCGCTTCTTCGCCCAGGTATTTTTCTGCCGCCGATTCAAACCAGGCATTGATACCCTTCTCTTCGATATCATCCGCCACCTTTTGCAAAATGGCCTCGGTGTTTTCATGCAGCTTGCCGGTTTTTTTGTTGACGAACAACGGAATGGGCACCCCCCAGCTACGCTGCCGCGAGATACACCAGTCCGGGCTGTTTTCGACCATACCAACGATTCGTGCTTCACCCCATGATGGCATCCACTTTGTTTGCCGGATGGCATCGATACAGTCATTGCGCAGGTTATTCTGCTCCATACTGATAAACCACTGCGGTGTAGCGCGGAAAATAATCGGGCTCTTATGCCGCCAGCAATGCGGGTAACTGTGGCGGATGCTTTCTTCCTGTACCAGCTTATTGCGGGCTTTGAGCACTTCGAGCACACTTTCATTGGCCTTGAACACATGTTGCCCGGCAAACAGTGGCGTACCTTCGATAAACTTGCCATCGGTATCAACCGGGTTATCGACTTTAAGATGGTATTTCAGGCCTACTGCATAGTCTTCCTGGCCATGACCCGGCGCAGTGTGCACCGCACCGGTACCGGCATCCAGCGTGACATGGTCACCACAAATAATCGGTACTTCACGATCATAGAACGGGTGCATGACTTTAAGACCTTCAAGATCTTCGCCCTTGCAATAGGCAACGACATGATAATCATCCACGTCATAACGCCCCATGGTATCGGTAAGCAGATCCTGGGCAATGATCAGCCGCTCCGGCACATGCGCGGCAACACCATCACACTGCACCACGGCATATTCATACTCAGGATTAACCGCCACCGCCTGATTGGCGGGCAAGGTCCACGGTGTGGTAGTCCAGATAACAATGGAGATCGGACCCTTGCCTTCATGACCTTCAACCTTATGGCAGCGTGACATCAGGGCTTCTTCAT
>JALUTJ010000525.1 GCA_027057985.1 Chromatiales bacterium | reverse complement strand
TACCCCGTTTTGCGCACCTGCAACAAAGAGAGAATCCAGCAACACTGATTTTCCTTGAAGATGCCTCGGCCATGTCGCGGGAAGCACAGCAATTACAACTGGCTGCACTTGGACGCCTGACTGCAAGTATTGCGCATGAGATTCGTAACCCGTTGGGTGCTATCAGCCATGCCGGGCAGTTACTGGCCGAATCACCCAATATCGATTCGGCCGACACGCGGCTTACCCAGATCATTTCCGATCATAGTAAGCGGGTAAACACGATTATTGAAAACATCATGCAGCTGGGACGAGGTACTCAGAGCTTTCCACAGCTTATCGACCTGAAAGACTACCTGGAGCGTTTCCTGAAAGACTTTCTCACTACCAACGAGGCCTCGCGAGATGATTTTCTGATCCAGATGCAAAAGGATGATATCCAGGTACGCTTTGATCCCAGTCACCTGCAACAGATACTGACCAACCTCTGTGAAAACGCGATTCGCTATGGAAAAAGTGAAAATAACCAATACAAGGTAGAATTTCATGCCGGGGTATCGGAAAATAACAACCGGCCTTACCTGGATATCATGGATCATGGTAAAGGCATTAACGAGGAAGATGCGGCGCATATTTTTGAACCCTTTTATACCACCTCGGAAGCCGGCACCGGGCTGGGCTTGTATATTTCCCGTGAGTTGGCAGAATGTAACCAGGCTTACCTTACCCTGCTTAACCGTAAGGAAGGATGCTGTTTTCGTTTAACTTTTTCAGACCCCCGCAGGCAGATGCACTAACCAATGAGTGAAGCAAAACACACTGCACTGATTGTTGATGATGAGCCCGATATCCTGGAGCTGCTGGATATTACCCTGTCACGCATGGGACTTGATGCCTTAAGTGCCGGTAATATTACCGAGGCAAAAGAATTACTGGGCAAGCATGAGTTCGATCTCTGTCTCACCGATATGCGCCTGCCCGATGGCAACGGTATCGAACTGGTAAAATATATCCAGGAAAATGTTCCCAGCCTGCCTGTTGCCATGATCACGGCTCATGGCAATATGGAATACGCGATTGAAGCTCTGAAATCCGGTGCTTTTGATTTTGTTTCCAAGCCGGTGGATCTCACTATCCTGCGCAACCTTGTGAATACCGCGCTAAAGCTTGCCGATAAAAGCCCGGCTGCCGCCGAAGATATCGAAGAACAGTCCGGCCTGCTGGGAAAATCAAAAGCAATTCAGGAAACCCGCAAAAAAATCAGCAAGCTGGCCCGTAGCCAGGCACCGGTACATATTCATGGTGAATCCGGGGTCGGTAAAGAACTGGTTGCGACACTGATTCATAATCAGGGACCACGCGCTGATAAAGCCTTCGTACCCGTCAACTGTGGAGCAATACCCGCAGAGCTAATGGAAAGCGAATTTTTTGGCCATAGAAAAGGCAGCTTTACCGGTGCCACTGCCGATAAGCAGGGGCTGTTCCAGGCCGCCGATGGTGGCACCCTGTTCCTGGATGAAATTGCCGATCTGCCACTTTCCATGCAGGTAAAACTGCTGCGTGCAATACAGGAAAAAGCCGTACGCCCGGTGGGTGGTGAAAAAGAAGTCCCGGTCAATGTCCGTATTCTCAGCGCTACGCACAAGGACCTTGCTCAGCTGACCGAAGCTGGAGAATTTCGGCAGGACCTGTTCTACCGTATCAATGTGATTGAGCTGGAAGTGCCCAGCCTGCGTGAACGCCCGGAAGATATTCCGCTACTAGCAAAACACCTGCTGCACAAAATTGCCAATGAATGGCAGACAGAGACACCTGAACTACCAGGGGAAACTCTGCAGGCATTGAAAGACTATGCTTTCCCGGGCAATGTCCGTGAGCTGGAGAATATCCTCGAACGTGCCATGACATTACATGAGAACAATATTATTACCCCGGATGATCTACAGTTACCTGACAGTAATAATAATAGTGATGACAGTGACATCAACCTGCTGGATCCGGCACTAAACCAGAAAGAAAAAGAAGTCATCCTGCAGGCACTGGAAAAAACCCGTTACAATAAAACAGCGGCAGCAAAATTACTGGGGATATCCTTTCGGGCATTACGATACCGAATCAAGAAACTCGGTATCGAATAATCTTTTTGCTGATAAAATCTTTTTACCGCAAAGACACCGAGAACACAGAGAGTCTTTATCGTTTTTCTGAGCAGGTCGGCCC
>JALUTJ010000524.1 GCA_027057985.1 Chromatiales bacterium | reverse complement strand
AACTTGATTCAACCTGTTTCCAGGTTGATTCGATTGGAGAATATTGAGAATGATTGTAAAAGATATAATGAATCAAACGGTTAAGACCGCATCCAGTGATACACTGATTAAAGATATCGCTTCTGTAATGTGTCTTAATAAAATTTCCGGTTTGCCGGTTGTTGACAATGAACAGAACCTGCTCGGCATTCTGTCAGAAAAAGATATTTTAAAAGCCATGTTCCCTGATATGGCCGAGATCATGCAGGAAGGTGGAAAACCCGATTTTGAAGCCATTGAAACCGATTATAAAAATCTGCTGGATAAAAAAGCCAGCGACCTGATGACGACAACGGTTTCCTCGGTCACACCCGATATGCCGGTATTAAAAGCTGCATCCATGATGTGTGTGAAAAATATCCGTCGTATTCCAGTAACTGATAATAACAACAAGCTGGTTGGTATTATCAGTATTGGTGATGTGCACAAGGCCATCTTCCAGGAAAACCTGCTAAAACAGTAAAAGCATAAAGAAAGGGTAAGCAATTACCCTTTCTTTTTTTCATTTCAGATTATTTTTCTTTCATTAAAATCTTTCGTTCCTTCTCCAGGGTTTCGATCAGCAGATCTTTATTCTGTTGCGGAACCGCTTCCAGTGCCACCACCTGCTCAAGATAGTCTGCGGTTTGTGCCGCCACTTCTTCTAATAGATTTTCAGCCTGGCGACGACTGAACTGGTAAGCCTCGCCCAGCCTGAGCATGTTCTCACGCAGGCCACCAAGTTCATCATCAAAAATCAGCGGAATGGCAAAGCGGGTGTTATGCCGTGACCAGGCCCGCATCGGAGCCGGATCATAAACCGGAGCCAGCCTTACCTGTTCACTGCCACCAAGGAAAGACAGGTTCTCAAGATGCAGATCACCGTTGCCGGTAAAGAGCGCCACCAGCAGGCGACGATAAATTTCCTGCTGTGTGGCACGAACATCGAGATTGGCCACCTTGCCTAGTCGGGCAATACGATAAGCCATCTGTTCCAGGTCGGTATCGGCATTACTCTGAAAATAACGATCACCAATGGCAAACACCGAAAAAAAAGATTCCATTGGAATTGGGTAACCTTCTTCAGAACGATCAAAACGCCTGATTGCCAGCACCCGCATGCCATCGATACGGGATAACCAGAACGCAGGAACCTCGAAACCCAGTTGCCGGTGTAAGTCCAGACACAGGGCTTCCAGTGCCAGCACACCTTCGTAACCCATTGGTTCAATTTTGAGAATAACATCGACATAGGGTACGCCGTCCACTTCGCGAGTGCCGGGACTGGCAAACTCACCCTGCCAGTTATCCGTATCAGGAATCGACACCAGGATTTTCGGGATCATGCCGCCCACCGACGGTGTTGGACCAAAAGCATCGAGTAACTCGGACTCATCGATATCGTAAACAGTATTCTGGATCTCCGCCTGGATCTGTTTCCAGTAGGCAGAACGCGAGGTCAGCAGATGGCGTTGTGCCGGATCGTTGTAGTAATGCTCGGCAACGAGATCATCACGAAACACATCGAGATGGCCAATGCCATTATGCGCAGACAGCAGCAGGATTTCCCAGTCGGTATCCAGCCCCGGCGCCGGTGGCACTGCACTTTTTTCCAGAATACGCGTGTAAAGACGGCGTTGAATATTATTTTCATTTCGAGCCGGCAACATGCTCATCAGTCGTGGGTAAAGCGGAATACTGTCCTTGGCCTGGTAGGTAATCTGCTCAGTTTTATAGATGTGCGGCGGGGCCAGCAATGACACCCCTCCGGCAAGAAAGCGCTTGCCGTAATCGGCATCATAGGCAATAAAGTCGCGGGTATAACTGAAACGGGTCTGCTTTGGTGTGACAACGATGTCCGCCATTTTCAGCGGGCCATCCTTGGTACGGGTCCAGATCACCGCATGCTTGTCGGATTTGAGTGCCATCAGAAAAATTCGCCCTTGCGAATCGATTCAAGGGCATCATCATCTGGCACGAAGGCCAGCCGTAAACCTACCAGCCGCCCCAGTGCATCCAGGGTAGCAAAATCCCCATTTTTGCGTTTTTTCATCCGCGACAGGGTTTCGGCAGATACCGGCAGGCGCTTTGCCATGGTTTTCGCATCCATGCCCTGCTCGGTACCCCGCGCCAGCACTTCTTTCAGAAGCAGTTCAAAGGCCTGTTGCTGTTCTGGTTTGGCT
>JALUTJ010000523.1 GCA_027057985.1 Chromatiales bacterium | reverse complement strand
GGGCAAAGTTGACCGTCATAATCTCAACCACGGGACGGCCTCCAACCAGTGCAGCCCCTACACCAAGGCCGGTAAAACTGCCTTCGGATATTGGCATATCTCGTACACGCCATTCACCATACTTTGCATAAAGTCCCTGCGTGACCCGGTAGCTGCCACCATAAAGTCCAACGTCTTCTCCAAAGGTAAAGACCGCTTCATCCTCCTGCATCGACTCGTTCAGCGCAATATTCAATGCCTGCCAGTACTGCAACTCATCGGCAACTTCGGCGGGTGCCAGCTGGCCTGCTCTTTCCTGGTGTTGTCGCTTCATTTTACACCCCCGTAAAGATCCAGTGCATGCTGGTAGACATACTGTGAGACATCTTCCGGTTCAGGACTCTGCTCGGCAAAACGTATTGCCTTTTCTATCTGCTTATCCACATCCTGCTCAATTTCATTACATTGTTCTTCGCTTAACCAGTTTTCTTTTATTGCCTGCTGGCGGAAAGTCAGCAGTGGATCCCGTGCCTTGAGCTCAGCGACTTCAAGCATCGATCGATACGCGCCGGCATCAGCCATGGAGTGCCCCCGGTAACGATAGGTATCACATTCCAGCAGGTATGGGCCATTACCGGCACGGACATGCTCAAGAGCAAGCAATGTCGCATCATAAACCGCTTTTACATCCATACCATCGACTCGGCGACCATCAATGCCATAAGATGAAGCATGACGATATACTTCAGTTACCGCCGAATGACGATGGATCTCGGTACCAATCTGGTAATGATTATTTTCACAGATAAACAGTACCGGCAATTTCCATAGTGCGGCCATATTCAGTGATTCATGAAACGTGCCCTGGTTAGCTGCACCATCACCGAAATAACATAGCACCACATTATTTTCATTCTGCATTCGTAACCAGTAAGCAGCACCGATGGCAACAGGAAAAGTTTCACCAACAATGGCATAACCACCGAGGAAACGTCGCTCCCGATCAAACAGATGCATGGAGCCACCATAACCTTTTGAACAGCCAGTCGCCTTACCAAACAGTTCTGCCATGATAGCTTCTGCACTGATACCACACATCATGGCATGAACATGTTCGCGATAGGTACTCACCACGTAATCCGCCGAGTCCGCAGCATGTAAGCTTCCCACGGCAACGGCTTCTTCACCTGGGTAGAGATGTAAAAAACCACCGATATTACCCTGGGTATATTGCTCTGCCGCCGCTTCTTCAAAACGACGGGCCAGTGTCATATCGGTAAAAAATTGACGAGCCAGCGACTGTTGCATAAATCCCTCTTTGTATCAGGAAATCGAAATAATTTTATCGGCTTTATCTTTGAGTATAGCATCGATATGCTGCATTACTTCTTCTAGCAGGAATGGCCGGCCTGTGTATTTCAGCAGTTGATGATCGGGTTCAAGAGCGGCCTGCTCCTGGAGTAAATGGCTAAACTGGCCAGTCTGGTTGCATTCCATTGTCACAATACGGCAATTTCCATCCAGCAGTGCCTTAATCTCCTGTTCTGGAAATGGCCAGAGTATTTTCACCATAATGGCACGGACAGGTTTATTTTCTTTTTGCAGCGTACCGACTGCATCAACAATAACTCCCTTGTTTGATCCCCAGCTAAGAATCACCAGGCTGGCATCCTTATCTCCATAAACTTCCAGTTTATCTTCAAACGGTATTTCAGCCAGGGCCTGTTCAAGTTTCCGGGCTCGTTTTTCCATCATTTTTTTTCGTTGCTGTGGATTTTCGCTGACCTGGCCAAACTCGGTATGCTCTACCCCGCTACTCCAGAATACCTGTCCTTTTTCTCCCAGCAACGGGCGATGAGAGATGCCATTTTCATCAATATCGAAACGTGGCAGATGTATGTCATCCTTTGCTGGACTGGCAAGTCGGCCTCTGTCGATCTCAAGCTTATCGGTATCAAACGGCAATACGGTCTGCGTAGTTGAAGCCAGGTGTTTATCAAGCAGGTGAATCACGGGCAACTGGTATCTTTCTGCATAATTAAAGGCACGGAACGCATCATAGAAACAGTCACTGACATCACCAGAAGCAATCACGATCCTTGGAAACTCACCATGCCCGGCATGTATTGCAAACTGCAGATCACCCTGCTCGGTACGTGTTGGCATCCCGGTTGAAGGTCCACCTCGCTGATACAGAGTAATAACCAGCGCAACCTCATTCATCC
>JALUTJ010000522.1:1308-2214 GCA_027057985.1 Chromatiales bacterium | reverse complement strand
GGATACGGGTATCGAAAAAAAGCTTATGGATATGACTGGCGCTTTAAGTCGGAAATTAAAACCAATGAATAATATCTCTAACAATACACTCCAGCCGACGCCAAAATGCGGCGCGGCTGAGTTTAGTCGTTAGATTATAAAAAGGAGAAAACATGCTCTACACTTGGGATGAAAATAAACGAAGATCAAATATCACAAAACATGGTGTCGATTTTGTCGATGCCACTGAAGTTTTTAGTGATAAAAATAGAATTGAAACAATCGACGACAGGCATGATTATGGTGAAGAACGACTTCAGACAATAGGCTACGCTTTGCCTGGTTTGCTTTTCGTTGTTTACACTTACAGAGAAAATAAAACTAAACGTCGAATAATATCAGCCAGAAAAGCAAGCAAAAAAGAAAGAGCAATTTACAACTCTCAAATAGGACAATAGGAGTATAGTCTCATGAATGATAAAACATATACTGAAGATGATCTTAAAAAATTGAAAAGCGAAACAGATTATGAGCGGTTAAAGAATATGACAGATGAAGAAATTGAACAGGCAGCAAAAGATGACCCTGATAGCGCCTTGCCTACTGATGAGGAATTAAAAAAATTCAAGCGGGTGAATCCTGATGAAAAATAAAACTGATCAAGTAAAAATGCCACCTGGCAAAACAAATTGGAACAAGGTTATCAGCCAGACAGATAGTGAGATATATAGAAATATAAAGAACGATTCAGATAGCAGGATATTAATTAATAATAAATACTACAAGCCCGATAAAACCGAAAAAAAGTAATCTAACAAAAAAATTAACTCTGACCATTTTCCTCGCGGCCAAAGCAGGCCGCGAGGAAAATGTCAGGTTATTTAGTCGTTAGGGCAAATTAAAATTGATCATAATGCCCGCCGATAG
>JALUTJ010000522.1:0-1298 GCA_027057985.1 Chromatiales bacterium | reverse complement strand
ATATTGATGAATCATTTTTCGAAACATTTCAAGATTGAGGAATGGCATAACAACGCGCTCGTTCGGACGCAAACTACGCTGCGCTTCGTTTGCGCCGCACAGCTTGGTCGTTAGGGCAAATTAAAATTGATCATAATGCCCGCCGATAGCAAAGATATAGATATAATCATTATCGTACTTATAAATAACACGGTCTTTCTGGCTGATGCGACGAGACCACAAGCCAGAGAGGTTGTGTTTTAATGGTTCAGGCTTACCCGTACCCTTGGTTGGATCATCACGCAGCATTTCCTTCAATAAGCGGCAGAGCACCTTGTGTAGCTTTTTGTCTTTTTGCCTAACTGCCTCATATGCAGCCCAGGTATTACCCTCAAATACCAGTGATCTCATCCAGCTCTCCGGCAGTAGGCTTATATCCTTTGTTTTTAACATGTGTCGCGGCTGAGGCGGCAATTTGCTTCATTAAGTCATTGTTTTGTAAGACATATAAGGTTTCCTGCTCGCGCTCCCAATCATCGGCACTTAAAACGACAAAATCGTCACCATTTCTGCGGGTAACCTTAAGAGGCAAGTGTTCAGTAACTACTTGTTCTACAAAGGTTTTTAAGTTATCTCGAAATTTATTTACACTAATACTATCCATTTTGGCCACCTATTTAACGTACGGTAATACCGTACATATTAGTAAAGAAGCCCTAACAAGTCAATTAACATTGACCGGTTTTACACGCCGCGCCGCTATCGCTCTGCTCTGTGTAAAACCGGCAAGTTATTGAAACGTTAGGCATTAAATAAAATGACGAGAAAGGAGTGGGTAATTTCCGTAATACTTACATTGTTTAGTGTAACTTCATCCATCGTGTTTATTATATATGGCATAGACATAGCCTTGGAGAAGGCGTGCCTATTTGGATTACGGGGTTCGCAATTATCACGGGGCTTTATGGTATTGGTTCAATTCTCACAATCCTTTGGGCGTGGGTATATGGCGGAGTGAAAACAACTCAAATAGTTAAACGCCTAGCAATAACATTCCTTGCGCTTTTTATTCTTGGCTCAATGGATGTCGGCATAATCAGTGGTCTGGAGGTTATGGGTATTTTGGGCGTAGCCGCTGTTCTGTGGCTAAATTGGTTTTCAGTGCGCTACATAGCAAATCGGAGAGCAAACGCCTAACAAGTCGCTCAGCCGGATCGCAAACCCGCTTTGAGCCTCCCAAAAAAAGTTGACACCTTTTTCAAAAGAGGTGTTAAATGAAAAAACAATATTCAATCGATATAAAGATACAAGCGGTTTTA
>JALUTJ010000521.1 GCA_027057985.1 Chromatiales bacterium | reverse complement strand
AAATTTATGCTGAAGTGATCGGTTTTGGTATGAGTGGTGATGCCTATCACATGACATCGCCTTCAAAAGGTGGTGAAGGTGCTAGTCGTTGTATGACTAATGCACTCAATGACGCCGGCATTAACGCGGATGAAGTTAATTATGTCAATGCACATGGTACTTCAACTCCTGCCGGTGATATTGCCGAGGTGCAGGCGGCAAAGCAAACCTTTGGCGACCATGCCTACAAGCTGGCCATGAGTTCAACCAAGTCCATGACCGGTCACCTGCTGGGTGCGGCCGGTGGAATCGAGGCAATCTTTACCATTCTCGCTTTACGGGATCAGGTTGCACCACCAACGATTAATATCTTTAATGCGGATGAAGGTTGTGATCTGAACTTTGTACCGGATACCCCGCAGGAAATGAATATCGATATTGCTATGTCCAATTCCTTTGGTTTTGGTGGTACCAACGGCACCCTGATTTTCCGCAAGGTTTAAGGGTTTGACCGGGCTTTGCCCGGTCTGACCTGTCGTTATGACTGGTAAAGGAATATTTGTAAAACTGAAACAGCCTTTATGACATATTCTGAAACCAGCCCTGGTGATCAACATGCCACCGGCTTAAACAGCAAGGCACTCAAAGGCCGTTATAATTTACTGGCCCTGCACCAGCAATTCCCGGCCCGTTATCCCTTTTTGCTTGAAAGTGTTGCTCATGCAAGCAACAATCCTTCGAACTCCCGCTTCGATATCCTGTTTGCCTTCCCGGGTAGCACTTTAGTGCTGGATCAGGACCTTCGGTTATCCGGTATTGAGCCTCTCAATGGTAACGATTTTCTACATAACCTGGATCAATGGTGGCAGTCTGAACAGAAACCGGACTGCAAGATAGATGGATTGCCTTTTTGTGGTGGCTGGTTTTTATTTCTTGCTTACGAGCTGGCGCAACAGATCGAACCCCGGCTGGATTTGCCGCGCTCTGAAATTCCTGTTGCCTGCGCAACCCGTATTCCTGCTGCTATTATTTATGATCATCAAACCGATACCACGCACTGCCTGAGTGAGACCGGAACAGAACAACTGCAACAACTGCTCAGTGATTGCCGGCAAGCCACTGAAGTTAAACTCAGTGACAGACAAATACTGATTGAACCCGAAGAAGAAGATCCCGCCACTTACCTGCACGCCATCGAGAGGGTAAAGCGCTATATTATCGAAGGTGATGTTTTCCAGGTGAACCTGTCACGTCTGTGGCAGATAGAGAACGCTGATCTCTCTGCCGTGGATATTTATTCCCGCTTACGAAAAGCAAACCCGGCACCTTTTGCCGGCCTTGCCAGCTGGCCCGATTTCTCGGTTATCAGTTCTTCACCGGAACGGCTGGTATGCACTCATGATGCCAGGGTAGAAACCCGTCCCATTGCCGGCACCCGCCGTCGTGAAATCAATACTGCAGAGGATGAGTCCCTGAAAAATGAGCTGATTGCACATCCAAAGGAGCGCGCCGAGCATATTATGCTGATTGATCTGGAACGCAATGATCTTGGTCGTATCTGTCAGCCCGGTACGATACAAGTTGATGAACTGATGGTGCTGGAATCCTATGCTCATGTGCACCATATTGTTTCCAATGTACGCGGTCGTTTACGTGACAGGATTACACCGGGCGAGGTGATTCGTGCGTTATTTCCTGGTGGCACCATAACCGGCTGCCCCAAGCTGCGCTGCATGGAAATTATTGCGGAACTGGAACAGGCTCCTCGTGGTGCCTATACCGGATCGATGGGTTATTTAAATCATAATGGTGATATGGATATAAATATATTAATTAGAACCATTACCCTGAATAATAATAAACTGTCATTTCGCGCCGGGGCCGGGCTGGTTGCCGATTCGGTGCCAGAACACGAGTTACGGGAAACCCGTCACAAGGCAAGGGGATTATTACTTGCTTTACAGTAAACAGGGTTTGCAAACGAGGGGATGAGATGCCGGTACTGGTCAATGGAAAATCATTTAACAGTATTGATGTGACGGATCGCGGTCTGCAGTACGGTGATGGGCTGTTTGAAACCATGGCGATACAGCAGAAGGCCATCAGACTATGGGATTTGCACTGGCAACGGCTGCAGCAGGGTTGCGAACGCCTCAGGCTTGAATTGCCTGAACGGGCACTTATAGAAAAAGAAATTGCGCAATTAATGGCCTTGCAGGATGAGAGCGCGGCGGTA
>JALUTJ010000520.1 GCA_027057985.1 Chromatiales bacterium | reverse complement strand
GGGTCAGCAGGCTCATCAGGTGGCCATAGATGCGCCCGCTCTTTCCGCGCACCAGCTCCGGCACATCCGGGTTTTTCTTCTGCGGCATAATGCTGGAGCCGGTACAGAAGCTGTCACCGAGATCGACAAAATCAAACTGGGCAGAACTCCACAGCACCAGCTCCTCGGAAAAACGTGACAGGTGCATCATAATGGTGGATGCCACCGAGACCAGTTCAATGGCAAAGTCACGATCACTGACTCCGTCCAGCGAGTTTTCACAGATGCCGTCAAAACCCAGCTCACGGGCGGTAAATTCACGATCGATCGGATAGGTGGTTCCAGCCAGCGCGGCACTACCCAGCGGCATGACGTTAATTCGCTTACGACAATCCGCCAGCCGCTGCCGATCCCTGAGCAGCATTTCACACCAGGCCAGCATGTGATGACCAAAAGTCACCGGCTGCGCAGTTTGCAGGTGGGTAAAGCCGGGCATAATGGTCGCTGCCTCACGCTCCGCCAGTGCAACCAGCCCTTCGAGCAGACGTTTCAGCTCGGCATCGAGCGCATCCACCTCGTCACGCAGGTAAAGCCGGATATCGGTCGCAACCTGATCATTGCGTGAGCGACCGGTATGCAGTTTCTTGCCGGTAATACCAATGCGATCGGTGAGCCGGGCCTCGATATTCATGTGCACATCTTCCAGCGCGGTGGACCAGGCAAAATCCCCGGCCTCGATTTCCTGCATAATCGCCTGCAGGCCCTCGATAATGGCGCTGCATTCCTCGCTGCTGAGCACACCCACGTGCTGCAACATCCGCGCATGCGCGATCGAGCCAGTTATATCCTGGCGATACATGCGCTGATCAAACCCCACCGAGGCGGTAAAGACTTCCACGAACTCGTTGGTTGGCGCGGTAAAACGTCCGCCCCAGAGTTTGTCGGCGGGATTATGCTTGCTGGATTGATCGGTCATTCTGCTAAAAATCCTGTTATTACCATGAATAGCGCAAAGTATAACGTGTTGCCCGCGTCTCGCCCAGCATGTATATAATCAGGAGTGCTATACTTGATTGAAAATCAACAATAAATAAAAACTATTTTGCAAAAATCCGAACCCAGAAAAGACGAACTTTTCCTGCCCGATCTCTGCGGTATCCGCGCGGTCTTTTTCGTCGTGCTGATTGCCGAGCTGTTTGCTTTTTTCCTCGCCCTGGCACCCATGAATATTCCGGCGCAGCAACGCTGGTATAACCTGGGACTGATTTCACTGTTCGTGCAGTGGTGTGCCCTTGCCAGCAGTTCCATGCTCTGCCTGTTTCGTTCTTACCTGGCCCGTTTTTCCGATATCAAGGCCGGTATTCTCAGCTATATTATTATTCTCGCGGTAATCGCGATTATTACCGAGCTGACCTATTACTTTATCTATGCCCGCACCATGGCAGCCAGCCCCAGCTGGCACCTGCATTTTTTTCTGCGCAATATTGCCATTGGCGCCATCCTCACCGGGCCGGTGCTGCGTTACTTTTATATTCAGAACCAGTGGCGCAAAAAGGTACGCGCCGAAAGTGAAGCCCGCATCCAGGCACTGCATTCACGTATTCGACCCCATTTCTTATTTAACAGTATGAACACCATTGCTGCACTGACCCGCAGCGACCCGGAAAAAGCCGAAACCGCGGTGGAAAATCTTGCCGATCTTTTTCGTGCCAGTCTCAGCGATGCTCACCAGCAGATCCGTATCAGTGATGAACTCGATCTCTGTCATCGTTATATCGAGATTGAACAGCTCAGGCTGGGTAATCGGCTGCAGGTAGAATGGGACGTGGATATTCCCGACGATGCCATGCTGCCACCACTGTTATTACAGCCCTTGCTGGAAAACGCGATTTACCACGGTATCGAATCACAGACCGAGGGGGGCAGCATTAAAATAAAAGGCGAACTGGAGAAAGGTAAAATTATATTTAGTCTGGAAAATTCGATTTCGGATCATGGTGCCCCGCACCAGTCCGGCAACCAGCTGGCGCAGGATAATATTCGCCAGCGTCTTGCCGCCCTCTATGGCGCACAGGGCCAGTTGCATGTCGAGGAAGAAGATGGACATTACCGTGTCATCATTCGCTTTCCCTATAAAACTGCCGAGCAGGTAAAGATCGATGAAGATTCTGATCGTTGATGATGAGCAACTGGCTCGCGATCGACTGCAACGCCAGTTACAGGAAATCGATAGCAGTAT
>JALUTJ010000519.1 GCA_027057985.1 Chromatiales bacterium | reverse complement strand
AGGGAGATATCTGCACAGGTATCGGCAAAGGCTTTTTGTTTGTGCAGGGGAATCGGGTAATAAATTGCATTGGCAATATTGTTCTCGGAGAGCTTTGCCATGATTTGTTCACGTTTGTCGGTGAGTACCGTGTACTGATGATAAACATGGGTACCGATGCCATCTTCAAAAGGTACCTTGACCACATCTTTTAGCTTATCACTGTAACTGTGTGCAACGCGACGGCGTTCGCGGTTGAACTCATCGATATGCTTGAGCTTGATACGCAGAATGACCGCCTGTAACTCATCGAGCCGGCTGTTATAGCCGATAACATCATGGTGATAGCGTTGACTGCTGCCATGGTTACGGTAGATACGAATCTGTTCAGCAATGGCATCATCATTGGTAGTAACCATGCCACCGTCACCATAACAGCCGAGGTTCTTGCTGGGGAAGAAACTGTGACAGCCGGCAAGCCCAATACCGCCGGTAGCTGTTTCACCGATACGTGCTCCATATGACTGGGCACAGTCTTCAATAACCAGCAGATTATGCTTTTCGGCAATGGCCATGATTTTATTCATATCGGCAGGCTGACCAAACAGGTGTACCGGCAGAATCGCTCGGGTTTTGTCGGTAATGGCCGCTTCAATCAGATCGGCATCGATATTCAGCGTGTCCGGTTTGATATCGACGTAAACCGGAGTTGCACCCACGTAGCGGATGGCTTCGGCCGTGGCAATGAAGGTAAAGGCCGTGGTAATTACCTCGTCACCTTCGCCAATACCGGCGGCCAGTAATGCAAGATGCAGGGCATCGGTTCCCGAGGCACAGCTTAAGGCATGCTTAACGCCAAGGTTGGCGGCAGCTTCTTTTTCAAATTCCTGTACGTTTGGCCCGAGGATAAACTGGGTTTTACCCAGTGCTTCAATTATCTTGCTATCGATTTCATCTTTAAGATTGTTATATTGCAGTTTTAGATCGACCATTGGGATCATAGGGGGCTACTCCGTAATAAAAAGTCAGGCGTTACTTGTACCAAGTAATTCGCTAATGGTGATTGCTGTTTTCAGTGCTTCCAGTCCGGCCTGGCCGCTGACCACCGGTGGTGTTTTTGTCTCGATGGAATGCAGAAAAGCCTCGATTTCACTGTAGAGGGCATCCCCCTGTTCAAAGACCTGTTCGCTGGTTTCAATATTGGCGATACCCGGATACATTTCACCTTCACCTTTATGATGAATACCCAGTTTCTTGTTCTGAAAGTCTACCGAGATATAGGCATCATGCTGGAAGATTCGCATAATGCGTTCACTTTTCATGCTAACCCGGCTTGCGGTGACATTGGCGACACAACCACTTTCAAAGGTAATACGGGCATTGGCAATATCGATTTCCTGCGAGATAACCGCGACGCCGTTGGCATCGATATTCTTAACCGAGGAGTTGACCAGGTCGAGAATAATATCGATATCATGAATCATTAAGTCGAGCACAACGTTGACATCGGCGCCGCGGGGATTGAAAGGGGCAATGCGGTTGGATTCGATAAACAGTGGTTTGTCGAGCTGGTTCTCCAGTGCCAGAATGGCCGGGTTAAAGCGTTCAAGATGACCAATCTGGAAGACACAATGATTTTTTGCGGCAATCTCAACCAGTTCCTCGGCTTCAGCTACAGTTGAAGTAATGGGTTTTTCCAGTAATACATGGATACCGTTTTCAAGGAAGACTTTCGCCACTTCATAATGCTTTTGGGTTGGCACCACGATACTGACGGCATCAACCTTACCAATCAGTTCCTGAAAATCATCAATAGCCGGAATATCGTATTCATTGGCAATGTTCTGCGCAATCTCAATATTGGCATCGCAGACGGCGACCAGTTCGGATGATTCAAGTTGATGGTATTTCTGGGCGTGAAACTTACCGAGGTAACCTACACCAATGACAGCGGTCTTGATTTTGCTCATTTTATATCCAACTCATGGAGGTTTTTCCGCTGATTCAAGGAATAAAGAAACATGAAATCAGGAAAATGTGTAAAAAATAAATGATCGCATTGTCCTGTTTTAAAATCAACAACATAGCCCTGAATGGATGAATCATGACGTAATCCGGGGTAATTTGTGCTAATTTGCAGCTTTGAAGAACAGGCAATGTGTTGCCCCGGGGGAAAAAACAGGATGGCGAAAAAACAACCACTTCCACCCATTGATGACTGGCATACAAGAGGGCGTTTTATTGCCGGTGTGGATGAAGTTGGTCGAGGACCACTGGCGGGGCCGGTCGTGGCTGCTGCGGTGATTCTTGATCCGGCAAAACCGATCGATGGCCTGGCCGATTCAAAGAAAATCAGTGAGAAACGTCGGCAACAACTGGCAGATGAAATCCGGCAAAAGGCACTGGCATGGTCGATTACACGGATTGAGCCGGAAGAAATCGATCGCATCAATATTCTGCAGGCCAGCCTGCGTGCCATGGCGCTGAGCGTGGCACAGCTGGCGACACCGCCTGACTATGTCATGATCGACGGCAACCGCATCCCGAAAGAGATAAGCATCGAGGCCGAGGCGGTGGTACAGGGCGATAACCGGGTGCCGTGTATCAGTGCCGCCTCGATTATTGCCAAGGTAGCACGGGACCAGGAAATGGTGGAAATGGATGCGCATTACCCGGGTTACGGGCTGGCCAGTCACAAGGGTTACCCGACCAAAGTTCATCTCGAGGCCATTCGAGAACTCGGGATTACCCCGATCCACCGCCGCAGTTTTGGCCCGGTAAAAAAGATAATTGAAATAACATAAATAGAATAATATAACTTTTTGATTTTATTAGTATTGTTTGAAAAGTAACCATGAGTTCATCTATGTTTATGGCTTGCTTCTAGCGCCAATAAATCACAAACTAGCAGCATGGCAAAATCCTTTGTACATCTTTCCCTGCATACCGAGTATTCCATCGTTGATGGCATCGTACGCATCAAGCCGCTTGCCAGTGCCGTGGCAGAGGCGGGTATGCCGGCAGTGGCGCTTACCGACCAGAGCAATATGTTTGCCCTGGTCAAGTTCTACCGTGCCTGCCAGTCTGCCGGGGTGAAACCGATTATCGGTGTCGATGTCTGGATCAGTAATGAAGACGATCCGGCTCAGCCCAGCCGCCTGACACTCCTCTGTATGAATAATGAGGGCTACCGTAATCTGACCCAGCTAGTATCACGCGGTTATACCGAGGGGCAGCATACCGGGCGGCCTGTACTGCAAAAAGACTGGCTTCAGGGCCAGACTGATGGGCTGATAGCCCTTTCCGGGGCCCGGCAGGGCGATATTGGCCTGGCGCTTCTAAATGAAAACCACGAGCAGGCTCGCCAGTGTCTGCAAAACTGGATGTCGCTGTTCCCGGATCGTTTTTATATCGAGTTGCAACGTACCGGGCGTGAGAACGAAGAAACCTACCTGCATGCCGCGGTCGAGCTGGCAGTGGAAAATGATCTTCCGCTGGTAGCGACCAATGCCGTGCGTTTCTTAAAGCCGGAAGACTTCGAGGCGCATGAAGCCCGGGTTTGCATTCATGATGGTCGTACCCTGGATGATCCGCGACGTCCCCGGCTGTATAGCGAACAGCAATATCTGCGTAGCGCAGAAGAAATGATCGAACTCTTTAGTGATATTCCTGCGGCGATTGAAAATACCGTTGAGATAGCAAAGCGCTGTACCGTTGAACTCACGCTGGGCAAAAATTACCTGCCGGACTTTCCCATTCCTGAAGGCAGAACCATCGAGCAGCACCTTGAAGAAGAAGCACGCGCCGGCCTGGAAAAACGACTATTACAGTTATTTGATCCCGAGACAGAAGACTTCGAAGAAAAGCGACAACAGTATTTCGAACGCCTGCAGATTGAACTCGATGTTATCAATAACATGGGTTTCCCCGGCTACTTTCTTATTGTTGCCGAGTTTATCCAGTGGGCGAAAGATCAGAAAATTCCTGTGGGGCCGGGGCGGGGATCGGGTGCGGGCTCACTGGTAGCCTATGCGCTATTGATCACCGATCTTGATCCTATCAAGTATGACTTGCTGTTCGAACGTTTCCTCAACCCGGAGCGGGTATCGATGCCGGACTTCGATGTGGACTTCTGTATGGAGGGGCGTGACGACGTTATCAAGCATGTCTCGGAAAAGTATGGCAGTGAAAAGGTTTCCCAGATCATTACCTATGGCTCCATGGCGGCCAAGGCGGTGGTGCGTGATGTGGGTCGGGTACTGAGTCATCCCTATGGCTTTGTCGATCGCATTGCCAAGCTGATTCCCTTTGAAATTGGTATTACCCTCGATAAGGCCTTACAGCAGGAAGAACAGTTACAGCAACTCTATAACGAGGATGAAGAAGTTGCCGCTTTGATCGATCTTGCCCGTTCCCTTGAAGGCATCGTGCGTAATGCCGGCAAGCATGCCGGTGGTGTAGTTATTGCACCATCAAAACTGACCGACTTTACCCCGCTATACTGTGAAGAAACCGCTGACAACCTGGTAAGCCAGTTCGACAAGGATGATGTTGAAGCCGTGGGACTGGTTAAATTTGACTTTCTTGGCCTGCGTACTCTCACCATTATTGACTGGGCGGTGAGAAATGTGAACAGCGTCAAGCAAAAGCAGGGCGAAGCGCCGATTGATATCAGTACTATCCCGCTGGATGATGAAGCCACCTTTGATCTTTTAAAAGCCACCAATACGACTGCAGTATTTCAGCTTGAATCACGCGGTATGAAAGACCTGATTAAACGCCTGCAACCGAGTGAATTTGAAGACATCGTGGCACTGGTTGCCCTGTTCCGTCCAGGCCCGTTGCAGTCCGGCATGGTGGATGACTTTATCAACCGTAAACACGGTCGAGCCCGTGTTGTTTATCCGCACCCGGATCTTGAATCGATCCTCAAGCCAACCTACGGGGTCATTCTTTACCAGGAGCAGGTTATGCAGATCGCCCAGGTGCTGGCCAATTACTCTCTCGGTGCGGCTGATCTGTTACGTCGCGCCATGGGTAAAAAGAAACCCGAAGAGATGGCCAAGCAACGGGAGATTTTTACCAAAGGTGCGCTTGAGCGTGGCGTAGAAGAAAAAACCGCAACCTATATCTTTGACCTGATGGAAAAGTTTGCCGGTTATGGGTTTAACAAGTCACACTCTGCGGCCTATGCACTGGTGTCTTACCAGACAGCCTGGTTAAAGGCGCATTACCCGGCTGAATTTATGGCGGCGGTATTATCGGCGGATATGGATAACACCGACAAGGTCGTTACCCTTATCGATGACTGTACCGAGATGAAACTCAAGGTTGCACCACCGAATATCAATCTTTGTGAATACAAGTTTACAGTGGATAGCAGCGTCATTATCTATGGCCTTGGCGCTATCAAGGGCGTTGGTGAAGGGGCGATTGAAAGCGTTATCGCCGAACGCAATGCAAACGGGCCTTTTAAGAACCTGTTCGATTTCTGTCAGCGAGTTGACTTACGCAAGGTCAACCGGCGTACGCTGGAAGGACTGGTCATGGCCGGCGCACTGGATGTGTTTGCTCAGAACCGGGCCACCATTATGGCCACCTTGCCCGACGCACTGAAAATTGCCGAACAGAAAATGCGAAACAACCAGGCCGGGATACAGGATATGTTTGGTCTCGCAGCCGAGCCGGTAGAAGGCGAGGGTGATGGACCGGAAACGTACAGCGTACAGAAAGACTGGAGCGAAGAACTTCGCCTTGCCAATGAAAAAGCCACGCTGGGCCTGTACCTGACCGGCCACCCGATAAACCGTTACCTGCCGGAACTGAAGCAGTTTGTCACCGGACGGATTGCCGAGCTTAAACCTTCGCGTAACCAGACTGTTATTGTTGCCGGGCTGGTGATTGGTATGCGGGTGATGACCACAAAACGTGGCGACAAGATGGCCTTTTTGACCCTGGATGATCGCAGTGGTCGAATGGAAATGGCGGTGTTCTCGGATGAGTATGCAGCTAATCGTGACAAGCTGGCAAAGGACAAACTGATCGTGGCCCGGGTTGAGGTCAGTGTCGATGATTATTCCGGCGGTTTTAAAATGCGGGCCGACGAGATTTATGATATTGATGAGGCGCGGGAACATTTTGCCCGCCAGTTAATGGTAAAAGTGGATGAGAAAAAGGCCGCCAATGGCTTTATACCCGAACTGCAACGGGTACTCAGCCCGTTTCGTGAAGGTGGCTGCCCGGTGGTACTGGATTACAACAAGGGCACGGCACGCGCCGAAATTCGTCTCGGTGAGGAATGGCGGGTTCACCCAACCGATGAACTACTTCACCGACTACGTGACACCCTGGGTGAGGAAACCATCCAGGTTGTTTACTAAAATAAGCATACAAATATCCGTGCCATCAGAGATTTAAGACACTCGCCTAACTGATGTGACTAGAGGTTATTCAGCTATTACCGTTCAAGACACGCCGTAAATACATCCCTGTAGGCTCGACAGCAGCATGACCGCCAGGGATGGTGGAAATGCAATAGGATTGTCTGGAACAATCCATGCCCCTGCTGCTGACGGTCTTGATCGGCAATAGCTTTCTAGCTCCTGAGAGTTTCTTCTGTTCCAGGTAAGTAGATTTGAATAGCTATTTAGAGGCTCGTTTTGTGACAAAAAACTGGTTGTTAATGCTGAAATTCGTTAAAATCAGTCGAAATAATTAACCTTAGATGTTGAATTTCCTATGAATTTAAATTTTCTTGATTTTGAGCAGCCGATTGCCGAGCTTGAGGCAAAAATTGAAGAACTGCGTTATGTTGGTTCCGATAACGAGATTAATATTGGCGATGAAATTCAGCGCCTTAAGAGCAAGAGTCATGATCTGACCAAGTCGATTTTTTCCAATCTGAAAGCGGCGCAGATTGCCCAGCTTTCGCGTCATCCACAGCGTCCTTATTTCATGGATTATGTGGAGCGAATTTTTACCGATTTTGAAGAACTGCACGGTGATCGGGCCTATGCCGATGATGCCGCTCTGGTGGGTGGTATGGCTCGACTCGATGGACGCCCGGTGATGATTATCGGCCAGCAAAAAGGCCGCGACACCAAGGAAAAAATCAAGCGTAACTTTGGTATGCCACGCCCGGAAGGTTATCGTAAGGCACTGCGCCTGATGAAGATGGCAGAGCGATTCCATATGCCAGTACTGACCTTTATCGACACACCGGGTGCCTACCCCGGGATTGGTGCAGAAGAACGCGGTCAGAGTGAAGCCATTGCCCGTAACCTGCTTGAGATGTCCGAGTTGAAAACACCAATTATCAACACTGTAATAGGTGAAGGTGGCTCCGGTGGTGCACTGGCTATCGGTGTCGGTGACAAGCTGATGATGCTTGAATACAGTACCTACTCGGTAATCTCTCCCGAAGGTTGTGCTACGATTCTCTGGCGTAGTGCCGAAAAAGCCCCCGAAGCCGCGGAAGCCATGGGGCTGACGGCACAGCGTTTAAAAGAACTGCAGTTAATTGACCAGATTATTCCAGAGCCACTCGGTGGTGCGCATCGGGATGTTGATGCCATGGCCAATACCCTCAAGCAAGTCCTGATCGAAAGCCTGGATAATCTCTCGGCCACTTCACTCGATAAGCTGCTCGATCAGCGTTATCAGCACCTGATGGCATACGGAAACTACGCTGAGTAAAACCTTTTAGTAAACCGCTGAAACCTCAGCGGTTTATTTTTCTCTCTGTTTCATAATCACGCTATACTGCGGGCATGTCTTTTAGTCCCGAACAACTTGAGCAGCAGCTTGGCGCGGCATTGCAGGCACCGTGTCTCTGGGTGGCCTATAGTGGTGGTTGTGATTCGCATGCACTGTTACATGCCATACACGCACTGCAAGCACACCATGGTTTTACGCTCAGGGCCATTCATATCAACCATGGACTCAGTCCACTGGCCGATGCCTGGGAAGATCACTGTCTGCAGGTCTGCACCCAGCTCGATATACCTTATACCGCAGTCCGGGTCGATGCACGGCAAAAGGATCGTAGCCCCGAAGAAGCCGCCCGGGAAGCCCGTTATGCCGAGTGGCGTAAATTACTGCAACAGGACGAGGTACTGCTACTGGCGCATCACCAGGATGACCAGGTTGAAACCCTGATGCTACAGTTACTGCGCGGTGCCGGGGTAAAGGGGCTGGCGGCTATGCCTGCCGAGCAAGCCTTTGCTGCGGGCAGGCTGTTGCGTCCCATGCTCGGTTTTCTACGCGAAGAGATTGTCAGTTATGCCTCGGCGCAGAATCTGAACTGGATCGATGATCCGAGTAATTTTGATACTGACTTTGATCGTAACTTTCTGCGCCATGAGGTGATTCCCCTGTTGCAAAGCCGCTGGCCCGGCATGAAAACCACCCTGGCACGTAGTGCCCGTCACATGGGAGAAGCCAATAGCCTGCTCGATGAGCTCGCGAGGGGAGACTGGGAAACAATAAGAAAAGAAAAAACCATTGTAATCAATAAGTTAAAACATCTTTCTAAAGTAAGACAAAAGAATGTTCTGCGTTACTGGGCAGGTGAGATCCACGCTCTGCTTATGCCGGGTACAGTACATCTACAGCGGATTCTGGATGAGGTGCTGGATGCTGCCGATGATGCCATGCCCGAGGTGAGCTGGCCCGGCGGGGTGGTGCGTCGTTTTCAGGGATGCCTCTATGCCGAAGCACTCAGGCCGCATGACGTCGAGCAGGTGATTTCCTGGCCAGATCTGGCCCGGCCACTGAGGCTGCCTGGTGGTGAAATGCTGCAGGCCAGCGAGGTCATCGGCAGGGGGCTGAGCCAGAAGATACTCGCAAATGCACATCTCGAGGTTCGTTTTCGCCAGGGTGGGGAACGTTGTCGACCTGTTGGCCGGGGCCAGACTCACCAGTTAAAAAAACTGTTCCAGGAATGGCAGGTACCGCCTTGGCGCCGTAACCGGGTGCCGCTGCTCTATGCCAATGGTGAGCTTGCCGAGGTCGTGGGTTATTGTCACTGTGAGCCCTTTGCGGCTACAGATGCCGAACCGGGCTGGCAAATTCAGGTTTTGAATACCTGAGTTGTGAGATCAAAAACGCATCACTTCATGTCGTGTATCGTGTTTTCATGTGCGGGCATTGATGACAGTTTTATGATCCTGTAACGAGCTTTTTTCTGCTTAAGGATTGAAAAACAAGGCAAAAACACTCACAATAGGACTCAATTCAACGGCACGGTAATTCATTGATTAGCGCGCTATTATCTCCACTTTTACTGGCGTATTAATGACGAAATTTGTTTTCATCACCGGCGGTGTTGTGTCTTCTCTCGGGAAGGGCATCGCTTCAGCATCTCTTGCCGCAATTCTCGAAGCCCGTGGCCTTAAAGTCACCATGATGAAACTGGATCCGTATATCAACGTCGATCCAGGAACCATGAGTCCGTTCCAGCACGGTGAAGTCTTTGTCACCGAAGACGGCGCCGAAACCGATCTCGATCTGGGACACTACGAACGCTTTATTCGCACCCCGATGCGGCAGTCGAATAATTTCACCACCGGGCGTATTTATGCCACGGTCATTAGCAAGGAACGACGCGGTGACTACCTTGGTGGTACCGTGCAGGTGATTCCACATATTACCGACGAGATTATTCGTTCGATACATGAAGGCTCGAAGATCGATGGTGAAGATGCCGATGTGGCCATGATTGAAATCGGTGGTACCGTTGGTGATATCGAATCACTGCCTTTCCTTGAAGCCATTCGCCAGATGGGCGTAGAGCTGGGGCATGAAAACGCACTTTACATGCACCTGACCCTGTTGCCCTATATTCCCACTGCCGGTGAAATCAAGACCAAGCCGACTCAGCACTCGGTGAAAGAACTGCGTTCCATTGGTATCCAGCCGGATATCCTGCTGTGTCGTGCCGATCGTCCTATCCCGATGGAAGAGCGGCGCAAGATTGCCCTGTTTACCAACGTCGAACAACGTGCGGTTATCGAGGCGCTGGATGCAAAAAGTATTTACCAGATTCCCCTGCTGCTGAATGAACAGCACCTCGATGATATCGTGGTCGATAAGCTGAAACTGGATGTACCGGCTGCCGATCTCTCGGAATGGAAACAGGTCATCGATGCACTTGAGCATCCGACCGAAGAAATTACCGTTGCCATGGTGGGTAAGTATGTTGATCTCACCGAGGCCTACAAGTCACTGTCTGAAGCGCTGATTCATGCCGGTCTGCACACACGTACGCGCATCAGCATCCGTTATATCGATTCCGAAGATATTGAAAACGAGGGCACAGGCTGTCTTGAAGGCATGGATGCGATCCTGGTACCGGGTGGCTTTGGTCTGCGCGGTGTCGAAGGCAAGATCAGTGCAGTGCGTTATGCCCGTGAGAACAGGATTCCGTACCTGGGTATCTGCCTCGGTATGCAGGTTGCGGTTATCGAGTATGCAAGAAACGTTGCTGGCCTTGAAGATGCACACAGTACCGAGTTCAAGCGTGCAACCAAGCATCCGGTAATTGGCCTGATTACCGAGTGGACCACGGCAGAAGGGCAGATAGAACAACGCGATGAAAACTCAGACCTGGGCGGTACCATGCGCCTGGGTGGGCAGGAATGTCGCCTGAAACAGGGCAGCCATGTTCGTGAAGTCTATGGCAAGGATGTGATCGTTGAGCGCCACCGTCATCGCTATGAGTTCAATAACCAGTATCGGGAAACACTGGAGCAGGCCGGTCTGGTCATTGCCGGTACTTCGATTGACGATAGCCTGGTCGAAGTGGTTGAACTTGACGATCATCCCTGGTTTATTGCCTGTCAGTTCCACCCGGAATTCACATCTACCCCACGCGACGGGCACCCGCTGTTCACCAGCTATGTCGCAACCGCAAGGGAGTTGAAAATGGCTGCTGCCGGGCAAAAGAAAGCCGGATAAAAATACATGTGTCATGATGGCATAGATAAAAATTTAAAGTTTAGCGTTAAGAGAGAATATTAATGTCAGTAAGTGGTTCTATTATTAAAAATATTATTGGTCGCCAGATTATCGATTCACGTGGTAACCCGACCGTTGAAGCAGATGTCATTCTTGAATCAGGTGTTATGGGTCGTGCCGCGGTGCCTTCCGGTGCCTCTACCGGCGCACGTGAAGCCATTGAGTTACGTGATGGTGACAAGTCCATGTATATGGGCAAAGGTGTCAGCAAGGCCGTATCGCATGTCAATGGTGTGATTCGTGATGCGCTGATGGGTAAGGATGCCAGTGACCAGGCCGCCATTGATCGTCTTATGATTGAACTCGATGGTAGCGATAACAAGGCGAACCTCGGTGCCAATGCCTTACTGGCAGTATCCATGGCCTGTGCTCATGCCGCAGCGAATGATGTCAATATGCCATTATTCCGTTATCTTTCTACCGAAGATCATTTCACCATGCCGGTACCGATGATGAATATCATCAACGGTGGTGAACATGCCGAAAACAGTGTTGACCTGCAGGAATTTATGATTATGCCGGTTGGTGCCAAAGATGTTGTCGATGCCATTCGTATGGGTTCAGAAGTCTTTCATACCCTTAAGAGCGTGCTTTCATCACAGGGACTGAATACGGCAGTTGGTGATGAAGGTGGTTTTGCCCCGGACCTGTCCTCTAACGAAGCGGCAATCACCGTTATTCTAGAAGCCATCGATAAAGCGGGCTATAAAGCAGGTGAAGACATTATGATTGCCATCGATGCGGCAAGTAGTGAATTCTATGAAGATGGCAAGTATCACCTTAAATCCGAAAACAAGGTACTCAGCGCCTCTGAATTTATCGATATCCTTGAAGACTGGGTCAACAAGTACCCGATTATCAGTATTGAAGACGGTCTTGCAGAAGATGACTGGGAGGGCTGGAAAGAACTCACCGAACGCCTGGGCAAGAAAGTACAGCTGGTGGGTGATGATCTCTTTGTTACCAATACCGCCATCTTCAAGGAAGGTATCGACAAGGGTATTGCTAATTCCATACTTATCAAGGTAAACCAGATTGGTACCCTGACCGAAACACTGGAAGCCATCGATATGGCAAAGAAGGCCGGTTATACCGCGGTCATATCGCATCGCTCTGGAGAAACCGAGGATACCACGATTGCTGATCTTGCCGTGGCCACCTGTGCCGGGCAGATTAAAACAGGCTCCATGTCTCGCTCTGATCGTATCGCCAAGTATAACCAGCTGATTCGTATTAACGAGCAGCTTGGTAGCGATGCGGTTTACCCCGGCATGGATGCATTTTATAACCTGAAATAAACCTGCGGAGGACAGACTGATGCGAATACTGGGTGTCATATTTGTCCTCCTTTTCCTGGTACTGCAATATGATCTCTGGCTGGGTGATGGTAGCCTGGCCACGGTCTGGCGCTTGCAGAAAAAAATCACCCTGCAGCAAAAAGAAAATAATAAAATTCGTCAGCGCAATGAATCACTGATGGCCGAGGTGAATGATTTAAAAAAAGGTGATGCCGCGATTGAAGAGCGTGCCCGTAATGAACTGGGTATGATCAAAAAGGGTGAAACCTATATCCAGGTTGTTGATGATAAAAATAAAAAAGATGAAAAGCAGTAATGTTGCGGTAAAGGTTATTATTCCCGCTGCCGGTGTCGGCAAACGCATGAAATCCCCGCTACCCAAGCAATATCTCAGGCTTGGCAATAAAACCGTTCTTGAACATACCCTTTCCATTTTTGCAGCTCATCCCGCGGTAACTGAGATCGTTGTCGCGATATCCGAATCAGATGAGTACTGGCCGGGGCTCGATGTTAGCCTGCAAAAGCCGCTTCATGTGATCAATGGAGGTAATGAACGCTGTGATACGGTCTTAAACGCCCTGACTTTTTTACAGCGCAGTACGGCAAAAGATGACTGGGTAATGGTGCATGATGCGGCGCGCCCCTGTTTGCGAACAGAAGACCTGGATCTTCTACTGCAGAGCGCACAGCAGCATGAAAGTGGTGGACTGCTCGCGATCCCGGTACGTGACACCATGAAACGTGCACTCAAAGACACAACACGGGTAAAATGCACGGAGCAGCGCGAGGGACTCTGGCATGCCTTAACACCGCAGATGTTTCCTTTTGGCCTGTTAAAAAATGCATTGCAGGATGCACTTGAGAATAATATCCTGATTACGGATGAATCTTCCGCAATGGAATATGCCGGTTACCAGCCACTACTGGTAGAAGGGCATGCGGATAATCTTAAGATTACAAGACCGGAAGACCTGGCACTGGCCGGGTTTTATTTACAGCAACAGGGTAAACAATAATGCGAATCGGCCAGGGCTATGATGCTCATAAATTCAGTAACAGTGGCAAGCTGGTGCTTGGCGGGGTCGAGATACCTCATGAGAAAGGGATGGAAGCCCATTCCGATGGTGATGTGGTGATCCATGCGCTGTGCGATGCCTTGCTCGGCGCACTGGCTCTGGGGGATATTGGTAAGCACTTCCCGGATAGTGATGACAGCTACAAAGGGGTCGATAGCCGGGTGCTGTTAAAGCAGGTGATGCAGCTGGTACGCAATGCCGGGATGAAACTGGGTAATACCGATATTACCATTATCGCCCAGGCACCAAAGCTGGCGCCTTATATCGATGCTATGCGTTCTATACTGGCTGCTGATATGGCAACTGCGAAAAACAATGTCAGCATCAAGGCAACTACCACCGAGAAAATGGGTTTTACCGGCCGTGCTGAAGGTATTGCAGTGATGGCGGTTGTGCTGCTGATCTAATGTCGGCTATCGAAGACTGCGAGTATGCTTACGCTGCCCCTGCCTTAAGCGGCATTATCCGGCAACAACTTTCCGACTTTAAAGTGGATGAGGTTTTTTCCTTTTCGCCCAGCGGTGAAGGGGAGCATGCCTTGCTGCATATCGAGAAAACCGATACCAATACCGACTGGCTTTGTCGCCAGATTGCCCAGGTTGCTGGTGTACGTAAGTTGGATGTCAGTTATGCGGGCATCAAGGATAAACGCGCTATCACCACGCAGTGGTTCAGTGTCTGGTTACCGGGACGCCCGGATCCCGACTGGTCGGAACTTGAGTCAGAAAATATTCGCATCCTGGAAACGTCTCGTCATAGTAGAAAGTTACGGCGTGGCAGTCTGCTGGGAAATCGATTTAATCTCATTATCAGGGATGTCGAGGGGGATGATTCCGATCTCGCTGTACGTATCAGCAAGATAATGCAACAGGGTGTCCCTAATTATTTTACCGAGCAACGTTTTGGTATCAATGGTCAGAACCTTGAAAAGGCCAGCAGAATGTTCAATGGCCGGCGAGAAAAAGATCGCTTCAAGCGATCGATGTATCTTTCGGCAGCACGGGCTGCGATGTTCAATTCGGTTTTATCCCAACGTGTTGCCATGGGTAAATGGGCGGATGCTATTTCCGGTGATGTTATGTTACTCGATAATAGTCACAGTTATTTTATCCTTGATGAAGTGGATAATAAAATCCAGCAACGCCTTGCTGAGCACGACATTCATCCCAGTGGGCCTTTATGGGGTAAAGGTGAGTTACTCTCCAGAGCCGAGGTGGCGCAAATGGAAGCGAGCCTGGCGGAAAAGTTTCCCCTGTTTGATCGTGGGCTGAAAAATGCACGCTTACAACAGGACAGGCGAAGTCTACGTTTATCGGTTAAAGACCTGCAGTGGCAGATGGATAAAGCAAACAGAGTATTAAAGTTATCTTTTTTTCTCCCCGCCGGTGGCTATGCCACGGCCGTACTGCGAGAACTTGTTCGTTACCAGGTTGATTCAGGTTAATACCGTAGAGATACAAGTAACCATATATTCTTTAAGTAATGGTTATCTGAAATAGCTTTTTAGATAGTGATTATTTCCGTTTCGCAGATCTTAATAGTACATACAGCGCACCGCTACCGCCATCTTTGGCAAGGCATGAAGCAAATGCCAGCACATCCGGATGCTGTGGCAGCCAGTAAGCGACATGAGTTTTGATGACTGGAATTTTATCTTCAGAACGAAACCCCTTGCCATGAATAATGCGAACATAACGAATATATTGCTTTTTACAGTTATCAATAAAATCGGCAAGTGCGGTGCGAGCCTCGTTTACCGTATAACCATGCAGGTCGAGTTCATCTTCTGGCGGATATTCACCTCGGCGCAGACGTTTTGCGACTTTTTGCTGAATGCCGGCACGGGCAAAGAAGAGGTTTTCTTCACTTTGAACCTCTCGTAGATCAACCGGATCAGAAAAGGTAAACACATTTTGATCCTGGCTCAGGGTCGCTTGTTCCTTATTACGCCGTGTGACCGCCGTGGTTTTCTTTTTAGCAGGCGTAATACGGGCTTCCTGTTTCAGTGGACGAACACCAGCCATGGCCTGACGAAACGCAGCTTCGTCTTCGTTTTTGGGCGCAGCCTCGTGATCAGGTTTTTTACCAGCCATTTCCTTTTTGCCACTTTGGGTACAGGTATGCCTAGTGTAACATTACGGTCTGTGATGTTAAGATAATTTCTTTTATTCAGAACAGGTTAGCCTGCAGTATGCGAATTTTAATCAGTAACGATGACGGGGTTGAGGCACCGGGCATTGCTGCCCTGCACAAGGGACTGGCCGACATGGCCTCGCTGGTTCTGGTCGCCCCGGATCGTGATCGCAGCGGCGCCAGTAACTCCCTGACCCTGGACAGCCCGATCCGGGCCAAACAGCTTGCTGATAACGTGATTCGTGTCTCCGGCACTCCTACCGACTGTGTTCATCTTGGTCTGACCGGTCTACTGGAACAGGAGCCGGATATGGTTATTGCCGGCATCAATGCCGGCGCCAATATGGGGGACGATGTGCTGTATTCCGGTACCGTGGCGGCGGCAATGGAGGGGCGTTTCCTGGGCCTGCCATCGATTGCCATCTCCCTGGCTTCTCAGCCCGGCAGCGACAGCCTGACACATTATGACAGTGCGGTACAGGTAGCGCGGTTTCTGATCAAACGGCTTCGTCATGCGCCGTTTCCGACGAATACGATACTCAATGTCAATGTCCCGGACCTGCCCTGGGATGAAATCCAGGGCATACAGTCCACCCGGCTTGGACACCGCCACAAGGCGGAGCCGGTGATCAGGGATGCCGATCCCCGTGGTCGCCCCATCTACTGGGTGGGACCACCTGGAGCTGAGCAGGATGCCGGTGAGGGCACAGATTTCTACGCCCTGCGTAATGGTTATGTTTCGGTGACCCCGATTCACGTTGATTTAACTCGCCATGAGGCGCTTTCAGGCCTCTCTGACTGGCTCAACCAGGATAGCAAGTAGTTTAGCATGAAGTATGATCTCGCCGGTATCGGTATGACCTCGCAACGCACCCGTGATCGACTGGTTCAACGCTTACGCGAGGAGGGGATTCAGAATGAACAGGTGCTGCAGGTTATCAGCCAGACGCCGCGGCATATTTTCGTCGATGAGGCGCTTGCCAGTCGCGCCTATGAGGACACCGCGCTGCCAATTGGGCATGGTCAGACCATCTCCCAGCCCTATATCGTTGCACGGATGACAGAGCTATTGCTGGCCGATAATCCACAATTACAGAAGGTGCTTGAAGTCGGTACCGGCTCGGGATATCAGACCGCGATCCTGGCCCCTTTTGTCGAGCAGGTATTCAGCGTAGAGCGTATTGCACCGTTGCTGGAGCAGGCACGTGAACGTCACTCGGCGCTGGGGCTGAACAATATCCGCTATTCACTCAGTGATGGTAGCTGGGGCTGGCCGCAGCATGCTCCGTTCGATGCCATTATTGTTACCGCTGCCCCGGATGAGATTCCCGCCGAGCTGACCCAGCAACTGGCAGAGGGTGGACGTCTGATTATTCCTCATGGCAGCGATGTGCAACGACTTAGCGTACTACAACGTAATGGCGATAGCCTGACACAGACAGATCTTGATATGGTCATGTTCGTACCACTGATAAGGGAGACTTAATTGGGTATTTTTACACGTTCCTACGCGGCTGCCATGCGCTGGTCGCGTCATCCTCACGCCCCGCGATACCTCGCCGGTCTGAGTTATGCCGAGTCTTCCTTTTTCCCGGTGCCGGTCGATATTATGCTGGCACCGATGTCGCTGGCACAGCGGGACAGGGCCTGGCGCTTTGCCCTGATTGCAACCCTGTTTTCTGTGCTCGGTGGGATTACCGGTTATTTTGCCGGTTACTTTGCCATGGATCTGCTGGAACCCTGGATTCATCGTTTTGGTTACTGGGAACGTTACCAGGAAACCATCGCCTGGTTCCATGAGTGGGGTATCTGGGTCATCTTTATCGCGGGTTTTTCGCCAGTGCCGTACAAAGTCTTTACTATTACCGCGGGGGCGCTGAATATGGCGTTGTTGCCGTTTATCCTTATTTCACTGCTGGCACGTGGGGCTCGCTTTTATGCGGTCTCGGCGCTGATGTTATGGGGAGGTGAAAAAATGGAATCACAGTTACATAAATACATGGATATAATTGGCTGGATCACGGTCATAGTTATTTTGCTGGCTTATTTGATCTACAAATTAAATTAGTATTTGCTAATGTTGTTAAGAAAAACGCCCTTACTGCTACTGATAATCTCTCTGCTTTTTATAAGTGGCTGTATTCGTTTTGTTAAACCTGCTGAGCAGAAAATTCACAATAGCAATACAGTTAATAAAGTTGTGACCCATCACCATGTAAAGCCGGGAGAAACGCTTTATTCTATTGCCTTTGAATACGGGCGTGATTACCGCGATGTGGCGCGATGGAATCATATTCGCCCCCCTTATACGATTTTTCCCCGCCAGAAGTTGCGGGTGGTACCGATAAAATCGGATATCAAACATAACTGGAATAAAACGACACAGAGGAAACCGCCAGCAAGGGGCAGTAAACCTGTGCCGCGTGGAGAAGTTCGACCGCCGCGGCCAGTCGTGATCAGCAATAGCAACAAAAAGCTGCACTGGGACTGGCCAACCCGGGGTAAACTTGTCAGCACTTTTTCAATGCGTGATCCCGGTCGCAGGGGGATTGATATTGAAGGGAAAAAAGGACAACCTGTCAGGGCCGCAGCAGCGGGTCGCGTGGTTTACAGGGGTAATGGCCTGCGGGGTTACGGTAACCTGATCATTATAAAACACAACGAGTCATATTTTAGTGCCTATGCCCATACAGAACGTGTGGTTGTAAAAGAGAATGAAAAAGTAAAGTTAGGACAAAGACTTGCCGATATGGGTACTACAGGTTTTAATAAAGCAAAATTACATTTCGAAATTCGTCGGAATGGTAAACCGGTCAATCCACTCAGGTACCTTCCACGACGACGATGAGGTAAATTACAGGGTTGTAAAAGCGGTATGGCGGAAAACGAAAAGAAGAATAACAATATGAACGCCGATGGTGAAGATGCCCCTCTCTCCGATGAGGTTCTTTTGCTCGACGAGGACATTGAAACAGTTGATGGAATCGATGTCGAGTCCGAAAAAGACGTTGAAGAAGAAAAGCAGTATGCAGCCGGTGAGATTCCCGCCAACCAGCTTGATGCCACTCGGCTATACCTGAATGAAATTGGATTTTCACCGCTTCTGACAGCCGAAGAAGAAGTTTATTATTCGCGCAAATTGCTAAAAGGGGACGAAGCCGCGCGCAAAAAAATGATCGAGTGTAACTTACGCCTGGTCGTAAAAATTGCACGGCGTTATCTTAACCGTGGCCTGGCGCTGCTGGATCTTATCGAGGAAGGGAATCTTGGTCTTATTCGCGCGGTGGAAAAATTTGATCCGGAAAGGGGATTTCGTTTTTCAACCTATGCCACCTGGTGGATAAGGCAAACGATTGAACGGGGGATTATGAACCAGACCCGCACCATTCGTTTACCAATTCACGTGGTCAAGGAAATCAATATTTATCTACGTGCCGCCCGGCATCTCTCACAAACCCTGGATCATGAACCCAGCCCGGAAGAAATTGCTGAAATGCTGGACAAGCCGATCAATGATGTTAAACGTATGCTGGGGCTAAATGAGCGGACTGCCTCGGTTGACAGTCCTATAGGACAGGATTCCGATACCTCGTTACTGGATGCGATACCGGATGAAAGTAATATCGACCCGATCGTACTGTTACAGGATGATGACGTTCGAGATAATATTGAAAACTGGCTGAACCAGTTAAGTGAGAAGCAACGTGAAGTTGTAACCCGGCGCTTTGGGCTGCATGGCCATGATGTTTCTACACTCGAAGAGGTGGGTAACAGTATCGGTGTTACCCGGGAACGGGTCAGACAGATCCAGATTGAAGCACTGCGAAAATTACGCGAGATCCTTGAAAGTGAAGGTTTCTCGGTCGATGCTCTTATTAAATAATATCGCCTTTTTATGACAGTTTGTAGGTTGGTTCAAGGAACGTAGTGAC
>JALUTJ010000518.1 GCA_027057985.1 Chromatiales bacterium | reverse complement strand
ATACCCGCTTCTTCCTTGTCGATTTTGCCAGCGATTGGCAAAAATGTCGGTACGGCCACGAAACAGGCTTCTGAAAATCGCTATCTTTTGCTCTGGAGAAAATGAGTCCGAAACCGGTGGCGCTGGTTTAGAGGCTTGCAGTTTTTTTCTAAGTGCTATGAGGTCTTGCTTTTCCTGCTCAAGTTCAGTCAATCTTGCATCAATGGCAGAGATATCATGAAACTTTTTTCGCTGGGACATTGGTCAGGCATGAGTTCGCGGCGGCTTGATCAATGACTCAGCCGGAATACCCAGGCCTTCGTGGAGTTTCCAGATCATTTTCAAGGTAAGCGAGCGCTTGTGATTCAGTATTTCGTAAACGCGATTACTTTTGCCGATCATCGGCTCCAGGTCTTTCACTGTTAAGCCCCTGCGTTCCATTTCGAACTTGAGCGCCTCAACAGGATCAGGCAAGTCCATCGGGAAATGCCTGGCTTCATAAGCCTCAACAAGCGTCGTCATGACATCCAGTTTTTCGCCTTCTGGCGTATCCGGGGCTGCCATCATCAGGCTTTCAATTTCTTTCAATGCCGCACGGTAGTCGGCATCCGTTTTAATCGGTTTGATGTCCATCGTTCATACTCCGGCTGTTAAATGGTTTGCACATCAATCTCGTCGTACTGCCTATGGGTGCCGATAAAGCGGATGTACACAACCCTGTAGGCGTAGTTGATCAGCACCACAAGTCGATACTTGTTTCCCGCAATATTGAACACCACTCGGCCATCTTTAAGGATGCTGGCATTCCCGAAGTCCTGCTTTACGTCAACAGGTGAACTCCAGTCAGCATGCAAGGCATGACGGTGCCAGGCCAGGGTTGGCTCCCGGGCATCCAGATATTCCGGGTTCTCTTCCCAGAAGGCTTGTAGCGTCGACAGTGCGATGATTCTCATGTAATTACTATTATGGTCCCATAATGGGACTATTTCAATAATTTTTCCTTTACACTGGCTTGGCGGACATCATCAACCTGAGCGTCCTCTTGAAAAGATGTTCAAAGAAGACATCTAGTGCTCGCAAATTTGTGGGGCAAAATAATACTTTTTGAAGGAATTTCTGTACATGGTATTTTTCATGGTATTGCCGTTTGGCATGAAAGTAAGCTAATGAATGAACATAAAAGACAAAAAAGCCTTATTGATAATAGAGTGAGAGTGACAGAGATTTTCAACCTATTGAATTATAACGATTAAACAAATCAAATTGATGGTATAATCTGCATCATCAATAGTATTATTCATGGTATTTCACGCGGGCTGTCACGTAGGATCCAGCGATACCATGAGAGGTAGTCTGCCGTGATCATGGTATTTTTTGGGGCGCCGTTCAGTCCCCTTTCTTGATCGTGCTGGCGTTATTATGGGTTATAATCGCGCCAAATTATTATATAAAATGGCGCGAATAAGTGCTATCATCACACCATGACATGGATATGGCAGCAACCTGAGTGGCCAGATTTTCGCTACGATAAGCGCGCGCTCGAAGACCGGGAGTTTGAATTTCGCCTGAACTCAGAGCGCCTGGCGGGTCGCTTTGATGCACTGCCTATGGCGTCCCAAGAGGATGCCACGATCGATTTGATGCTTTCTGAAGCCATCAAAACCAGCGCGATCGAGGGCGAGGATCTGGACCGGGAATCGGTCAGGTCATCGCTACTTTCTTTGATCACATCGGATACGCTACCGGAGAACACAGACCAGAAAGCAGCGGGGGCAGCGATGCTGCTGGTGGACGTCCGCAAAAACTGGCAAACATCCCTGACGCATGAACTGCTGGGCAAGTGGCAATCCATGGCTGTTCCGGAGCAGCGTTACACGTTACTTCTACGGGGCGCATACCGCAACGATCCTTCGCCAATGCAAATTGTGAGCGGGCCTTACGGTAGGGAAAAAGTTCACTATGAGGCCCCGCCAGCGGCTAAGGTGCCTGATGAAATGGCAAGATTCATCGATTGGTATAACCGGACCAGTCCCTTGGATGAGGACAAGAAGATATCCGGGATTGCCAGAGCAGGGATTGCGCATCTCTGGTTCGAGGTAATTCACCCTTTCGATGATGGTAACGGGCGAGTCGGCAGGGCGATTGCCGATCATGCGCTTTCGCAGTCTCTTGGCTATCCGACCACAGCTTGTCTTGCCACGGCGATAGAGGACAACAAAAAGTCCTATTACCTGCAACTGGAAAATGCGAGCCGTGGA
>JALUTJ010000517.1 GCA_027057985.1 Chromatiales bacterium | reverse complement strand
TGGAGGTAATTCAAGCTATTGCCGATCAAGACACGCCGTGAATACATCCCTGTAGGCTCGGGGGCCGCTGTCCCTGCGGCCCACGGTCTTGATTGACAACAGCTTTCTACCTCCAAAGAGCTTTTTAGCTTGAAGTATAATGCTATCTGAAATTGCCATTTCACTTTTACTGTCGTATGCCGTGGGCAGGTAAGCAGATAAATCCCTGAAAAACCCCGTGTTTTCATTGCCTGCAGCCTGCCCGGACTGATAAAATAACACCCTGTTTAGTGTGACATAAACCCGCGAAATCCCGCGGGTTTATGCTATTTTGTAATCTCGAAATATCGATTGAATTTACCGGAGTAATACATGTCCCAGGAACGTACCATTTCCATTATTAAACCTGATGCTGTCGCCAAAAACGTCATTGGCGAGATTTACAGCCGTTTTGAGAAAGCGGGTTTAAAAATCGTTGCCGCGAAGATGATGCAGCTGAGCAGGGAACAGGCCGGTGAATTCTATGCCGTGCACAGGGAACGTCCTTTTTACGGTGAACTGATTGAATTTATGACTTCCGGCCCGATCATGGTGCAGGTGCTCGAAGGTGAAAACGCCATTGCCAGGAACCGTGAAGTCATGGGAGCCACCAACCCGAAAGAAGCGGCTGCAGGCACGATTCGTGCGGATTTTGCCGAGTCGATTGATGAAAATGCCGTGCACGGTTCAGATGGCCCGGATACCGCAAAAGCCGAAATTGCATTTTTCTTCAGTGAAGATGAAATTTGCCCGAGACTGCGATAAACACTGATGACAATACCTGTGCAACAGCATGAGAAGGTCAACCTGCTGAATTTTGATCGGCAGGGCCTGCAAGCCTGGTTCACCGAGATGGGTGAAAAGCCTTTTCGTGCTGCACAGTTGATGAAATGGATTTATCAGTTTGGTGTCGATGACTTTGTCGAGATGAGCAATCTCAGCAAGTCATTGCGCGAGAAGCTGGCACAGCAGGCCGAGATACGTCTGCCGGAAGTGGTTACCGAGCAGGTTTCCGATGATGGTACCGTAAAATGGTTATTACGGCTCGATAGCGGTAACAGCATTGAAACGGTTTTTATCCCGGAAAATGATCGCGGTACCCTGTGTATTTCCTCGCAGGTTGGCTGTGCACTGGAGTGCAGTTTCTGTTCCACCGCGCAACAGGGTTTTAACCGTAACCTCGAAGTGGCAGAAATTATTGGCCAGGTGGTTGTTGCTAATCGTGCACTCAAATGTATCCCACGTAACGAGCGCGTTATTTCCAATATTGTGCTGATGGGCATGGGGGAACCACTGCTTAATTTTGATAACGTAGTTACGGCTATCAATATTATGCTCGAAGACAATGCCTATGGCCTGTCGAAGCGTCGGGTGACCTTAAGTACCTCTGGTGTGGTACCTGCTATCGATCGATTAAAGCAGGTCAGTGATGTCAGCCTGGCCCTGTCATTACATGCGCCAAATGATGCGCTGCGTAACGAACTGGTGCCGCTGAATCAGAAATACCCGATAAAGGAAGTGCTGGCAGCCTGTAGACGCTATATCAGTGGTGAAACAAAACGAAAAATTACCATCGAGTATGTCTTGCTCGATGGCGTTAATGACAGTCCGCAACATGCTCGTGAACTGGTGCGTCTGTTAAAATCTCTGCCCTGCAAGGTTAACCTGATTCCATTCAATCCTTTCCCGGGAACGAAATATACAACATCAGCGGAAGCGGCTATCGAGCGTTTTCGTAATATTATCGTCAAGGGTGGGCTGGTTACCACGACGCGCAAAACTCGTGGTGAGGATATTGATGCCGCCTGCGGCCAGCTTGCCGGTAAGGTGCAGGATAAAACCAGACGCACGCTACGTCGGCAACAGAAAAATATGACAACAGGGAGAACAGTATGAGAGCAATGCTACATGTGGCCGGGTTATTGTTGTTGCTGCTAGTGACAGGATGTAGTACACAGCCGGAGAAAAATATTGACAACAAAAAAGTCTCTCAGACCAATACCGAACTGGGTGTGGCCTATATTCAGCAGGGACATTACAAGGTTGCGATGCGGAAACTGAAAAAAGCCATTGCCTATGATGATGAAAATGCAGATGCACATCATTATATTGCGGAACTGTATCGTCGACTTGGGGAAAATGATAAATCGGAAGAGCATTTTAAACGTGCTATGGATCTGGATGAGGATAACACCTCGATAAAGAATAACTATGCTGTTTTTCTCTGTAGCACGGGCAGGTATGAAGAAGGTATTCAGTATTTCAACAAGGCTTTAGATGATCCTTTATACGTCGATAAAGGCGGGGCCTATGAAAATATCGGTATCTGTGCCGAGAAAGAAGGCAATATCAAGAAGGCCGAAGAAAACTACCGCAAGGCGCTGAAATATAATAACCGTTCACCGCATGCGTTGCTGGGTCTGGCGCAGATTGCGTTCGATTCCAATGATATCAAGTCGGCAGCTTTTTACCTGGCACTGCGTAACAAGGTGGCAAGACCCAATGCACAAAGTTTGTGGCTGGAAATTCTGATAGCACGCAGTAAGGGCATGAAAAGTCATGCAGGCAGCCTGGCACTGAAATTAAAACAGTATTTTCCAGATTCGAAAGAAGCAGCATTACTGAAAAAATTACGTTAATTAAAAGCAAGAAAAAATAAAGTGGCAAAGACAATACAGGCAATCCGGGGTATGAATGACATACTGCCGGATCAAACACCAGACTGGCAGTATCTCGAAAGAGTTTTCCGTGAGCTGATGCAATCGTATGGCTATCAGGAAATCCGTATGCCTATCGTCGAAAACACGGCCCTGTTTAAACGTTCTATCGGTGAAGTAACCGATATCGTGGAAAAGGAAATGTACACTTTTGAAGATCGCAACGGGGACAGTCTTACCCTGCGTCCGGAAGGTACCGCCTGTTGTGTGCGTGCTGCGATGCAGCATGGTATGTTACATAATCAGACCCAGCGCCTGTGGTACACCGGCCCCATGTTCCGGCATGAGCGTCCACAGAAAGGACGTTACCGCCAGTTTCACCAGTTTGGTGTGGAAACCTTCGGCTTTACCGGCCCGGATATCGATGCAGAACTGATCCTGATGAGCAATCGGCTCTGGCAATTACTGGGAATGAGTGATGACGTGGTACTGGAACTCAACTCACTGGGTTCCGCCGAGGCACGAAGCCAATACCGGGATGTACTGGTTGAATATTTTACCGCGCACCAGGATGAGCTGGATGAAGACAGCCAGCGCCGCCTGCACACCAACCCACTGCGTATCCTGGATTCCAAGAACCCGGCCATGCAGACATTAAACGATAATGCGCCTCAGCTGATGGATCATCTTGATGATGAATCACGTCAGGATTTTACCGCGCTGTGTAACTTGCTGGATGCCAGCGGAGTGAAGTATAAAATCAACCCCCGTTTAGTACGTGGTCTGGATTATTACAGTAAAACGGTTTTCGAATGGGTAACCGACAAGCTGGGTGCGCAGGGTACGGTTTGTGCCGGTGGCCGTTTTGATGGCCTGGTGCAACAGCTGGGTGGCAAGCCAACCCCGGCGATGGGTTTTGCGCTGGGAATTGAACGCCTGATCGAGCTGATTGAAGTTCCACAGCAGGTAAAAGCTCAAAGACGTCCGCATGTTTACCTTGTGCTCGCTGGCGAGCAAGCACAGAGCAAAGGACTGCCGCTGGCTGAAAGCTGGCGCAATGAAGTGTCGGGTCTGCGTCTGCAGGTAAACTGTGGTGCCGGTAGTCTTAAAAGCCAGATGAAAAAGGCGGATAAAAGCGAAGCAGAAATGGCATTTATTATTGGTGATGATGAGCTGGAAAAAAATGCACTTAGCATCAAGTTTCTGCGTGAGAAAAAAGATCAGCAACAAGTGGCGTTTGATAAAGTTATTCCTTATTTGCAGAAAATAGTATCCTCAACATAACCGGTGAGCCGGTTGATCGAAATGCTGGAGTTAAAAAGTGGAAGTTTATAAAACAGAAGAAGAACAGGTCCAGGCAATAAAGGACTGGTGGAAAGAAAATGCCGTGGCACTTGTTGCCGGGGTAGTGATTGGGCTTGCCGTGCTGGGTGGTTACCGTTACTGGAAAGATCATAAGGTCACACAGGCGGAACAGGCATCCCTGCTATACAGCCAGATGCTGGTTGCCAAAGATAAAAAGTCGGTCAATGCCGATATACTGGTCAAAGACTACGCCTCGACACCGTATGCTGCGCTGGCTTCTCTGATGATGGCTAAAGAAGCCATTGATGCAAACAAGCTCGATAAAGCGGTTTCCCATCTGAAATGGGTGCTGGATAATAGTGAAGATGAAGGTATTGAGCATATTGCCCGTCAGCGCCTGGCGCGGGTTTATATCGCGAAAAAAGATTTTGCTTCCGCACAGACATTGCTGGCAGAGATCAAGGCAGCAGGCTTTAAGGCTGGTTACTATGAAATACTCGGTGATCTGAACCTGGCACAGAACAGACTGGAGCAGGCCCGAGAAAATTACCGCCTGGCAATGACAACCATGGGGCAGGGTGATCAACGTTACCGCCTGGTTAAAATGAAACTGGATGACATTAAACAGGCGACCACCGTTGTTGGGAGTAAATAGGTGAAAAAGTTTTATGTCGCAGCCTTTTTCCTGTTGATTGCCGGTTGCAGCAGTTCACCATCTCCCGTGCTGCCACCGCTAGAATTAACACCAATTGAAAATCCACTGCCCATCGAGCGGGTCTGGCGACTGAAAGCCGGTGAAGGAGTCAGTGAGTATTATTTAAAACTACGCCCGGTTTTTAAAGCCGATAGCGGTTACCTTGTGGATTATAAAGGTAATCTTGTCAGCTTTATGGTCAAAACAGGTCATATCAACTGGCAAAAGGTTCTTTCCGTTCCTGCCGCAGGTGGACTTACCTTAAGTAACGATAAACTCTTTTTCGGTACCAGCAAGGGTGAGGTCATTGCACTGGATAGTAAAGATGGCAGCCTGTTGTGGCGTAGCCAGTTAAGTTCTGAAATCCTGGCGCGGGTTGCGGTAAAGGATAATATGCTGGTAGCAAAAACCATTGATGGACGTGTCTATGGGCTTGATGCTATCAGTGGCAAGCAAAGATGGATTTTTGACAGAACCGTACCGCGACTGACGCTACGTGGTAGCAGCACCCCCATCATCGTCAATGATATTGTGATTACTGCCTCAGACAGTGGCAAGCTGGCTGCACTGACACTGGCAACAGGTAAACTGTTATGGGAAACCACTATCGCCATTCCTCAGGGCCGTAGTCAGCTTGAACGCGTTATCGACCTGGATATTGATCCCTTTGTTGTCGATGACGTCATTTATATTGCCGGATACCAGGGCCGCATTGCCGCGGTAAAGCTGGGATCGGGGCAGTTAATCTGGAGTCGTGATTTTTCTACCTGGTCAGGTTTATATGTCGATGCTTACCGAGTTTATGTGACAGATGCCAGTGGGCATGTCTGGGCACTAAACCGTTATAACGGTGCCACACTCTGGCGCCAGGATAAATTATTACGCCGGCAACTGACAGCACCGCAGACCTATGATAATTATATCGTACTGGGTGACTATGATGGTTACCTGCACTGGTTAAATCGCGAAGATGGCAAGATTGTTGGTCGTAAACGTATCGATGAAATCGATCCGGTATTCAGACAAGAAGATGAAAGCGAGGAAGACAGGATGTTATTTAGTAAATGGAATAATATCCTGGTTCGTCCATTGCTTGTTGAAGGTATCCTGCTATCTCTGGATCGCAGTGGCCGTCTTGAAGCCTTTAAGCTGGCTGGAAAGTAATCTCCTATGAAACCTGTAATCGCACTTGTTGGTCGCCCTAATGTTGGCAAGTCCACTTTATTCAACCGGCTAACCCGTTCACGTGATGCGCTGGTTGTAGATCAACCCGGAATGACACGCGATCGTAAATACGGTGATGGCAAGCTGGGTAACCGCCCTTATATCGTCATTGATACCGGTGGTCTCAGTGGCGAGGAAGAAGGCCTTGATGCGCTGATGGCCGAACAGTCATGGCAGGCAGTGGAAGAAGCCAATATTATCCTGTTTCTGGTTGATGCCCATGATGGGTTGACTGCCATGGATGAAGAAATTGCAGCTCGCCTGCGAAATACGGGTAAAAAGGTCGTTGTGGTCGTTAACAAGATTGATGGCCTGCATGCCGAGGTGGCACAGGCTGAGTTTTTTGCCCTTGGCCTGGGAGAGCCCGTCGCCATTGCCGCGTCACAGGGGCGCGGTGTCACTAGTCTGATTGAATCGGTACTGGCCGATATTCCTGAAGATACCGAGGAAATGAATGAAGAAGAAGCCGGTATCAAGATTGCTATCGTTGGTCGACCTAATGTGGGTAAGTCTACCCTGGTAAACCGTATTCTCGGTGAAGAGCGGGTTGTAGCCTATGATATGCCGGGAACAACGCGTGATAGCATCTACCTGCCTTTTGAACGTGATGGGCAGAAGTACACATTGATCGATACTGCCGGTGTACGTAAACGTGGTAAGGTTAAGGAAGTTGCTGAAAAGTACAGTGTAATCAAAGCACTACAGGCAATTCAGGATGCTAATGTTGTTATCATGGTACTTGATGCACAGGATACCATTAGTGAACAGGATGTTACCCTGCTGGGTTATATCATGGATGCTGGCCGTGCTCTGGTCATTGCGATCAATAAGTGGGATGGTCTGGAAGAAGAGCAGAAAGACAAGATTAAGCATGAGCTTGATTACCGGCTGCCTTTTTTAAGTTTTGCGCGTAAGAAATATATTTCTGCCCTGCATGGCACCGGCGTGGGAGATCTGTTTGGCTACGTGCAGACGGCCTACCGTTCTGCCATGTCCGAGTTCTCGACACCAAAACTGACTCGTCTGCTGGAACACCTGGTACAGCAACACCAGCCGCCCATTATCAAGGGGCATCGCATCAAGTTACGCTATGCGCACCAGGGGGGTAAAAACCCGCCCATTATCGTGATCCATGGTAACCAGACAGAGCATGTACCTGCCAGTTACAAGCGTTACCTGTTCAATGCCTTTCTGAAAAGACTCAACCTGCATGGTACACCGATCCGGATTGAATTCCGTACCGGCGATAATCCCTATAAAGATAAAAAGAATAAACTTACCCCACGCCAGCAAAGCAAGCGTCGGCGCATGATGCGGCATGTGAAATAAAAATCAACCCATAGTTTTCAGGTTGGCTCCGCCAGATTTTATTCCCTCTCCCTGAGGGAGAGGGTTAGGGTGAGGGGAAATAACTTAGTATTAGTT
>JALUTJ010000516.1:1935-2250 GCA_027057985.1 Chromatiales bacterium | reverse complement strand
ATACTAAACAGTTATTTAAAAAGATTGTTTCATCGACAGGACAGCTATCTGCGCAGGATGAGTCAATTTTATATGAGGAATTCAAGGCTTTTAAAGCACAGCAGCGGTTAGAACAGGCAATAAAAAAATAACAAATTTACATTATATACCTGGGCATTTAAGAGGAAAGAGTACTATGACCAAAGACCAGGCCTATGCGCTGTTAGAACTGGCTGAAGATGCTGATATCACTACAATCGAAACCGTCTTTCAGGCAAAAGCGCGTGAAATCGAGGCACGCATCAAAAGTGCTCCCACCGAAGTCTTAAAACAGAA
>JALUTJ010000516.1:0-1925 GCA_027057985.1 Chromatiales bacterium | reverse complement strand
AACTACTTGCTCGCTTAGATGAAGCCAAAACCTTGTTACTTTCCACTGAACAAGCCGGCGGTCAATCCCGCAGTCAGGCCACGCCCGCCGATGGCAGCCCTCTCTCGGCGACTAAAATGGCCGACCTGCCCGGCGCCGCCCCGTCCTACACCCGGGGCGTGGAGGGCGGCCAAAGTACCACCCCGCAACTGCAACCCGGCCAGACCCTGGCCGGTGGCCGCTACGAAATCAAAGAAAAAATCGGTGAAGGCGGCATGGGCGCGGTGTACCGCGCCTGGGACAGCAATACCGCACAGGAAATCGCCATCAAAATCATGCAACCGACACTGATGGCCAGCGAGCGGGCAAGAGAACGCTTTTTCAACGAAGCCCGCCTCAGTCAGAAACTCAGCCACCCCAATATCATCAATGTCCATGACGTGCAGCAAGAAGGCGATTTAGCCTTTATGACCATGGAACTGCTCGAAGGCCAGAGCCTGCGCCAGTACCTCGATAACCACCAGCAAACCCGCCAGCCGGTCGAGCTTGAAGAAACCCTCGAAATCGTTAATGCCCTGTGCGACGCCCTGAGCTACGCCCATGGCCACACCGTGCACCGGGACATCAAACCCGAAAACGTCTTCCTTACCGAAGACGGCGACATCAAGCTAATGGACTTCGGCATAGCCAGAGCCCTGTCGGCCTCGCAATACACCCAGACCGGTGTCGCCATGGGCACCGCCTATTACATGGCACCCGAACAGCTCAAGGGCCGGACAGAAGTCGATGGCCGCGCCGACCAGTATGCCTTGGCGGTACTGACCTATGAAATGCTCAGTGGAGAGGTGCCCACCGGTAAGATTGCACCCCTCAACCAGGTGCGCAAGGATGTCCCGGCCGGACTGGCCCGCGCTGTGGATAAGGCTCTGTCGCCCAAACCCGAAGACCGCTTCCCAGACATGGCCGCGTTCAAGATGGCCTTACAGAAAAAAGGCCCGGCCCTGCCAATCCCCCCACGCCCGGTTAAAACCCTGGGCATTGCCGCGGGGGTTATCCTGGCCATTGGGCTTATTGGTGCGCTTATTGCCAGTGGCAGTTTGAGTGACCTGTTGCCCGAAAGTCAGGAGGTGATAAAAGCGCGATATGCCAAAGCCATTCAGCACGAAGGTAAAATCAAGGTGATGGTAAGACGCCTTGAAAGCAGCAAACGAGCGCAGAAACAAACCCTGCGTGATGCCGAATCCGAAGTACGCAGGCTTGAAAGCCAGTTACGCACTGCTAGAAACGACCGGCGGGAACTGCAACAGGCATTAAAGGCGGCACAAAAAGAAGTGAAACACCAGCAGAACCTCAATCAACTGCTTGACCGGGTGGTGTTTGAAAGCCCATACCTGACAGAGCTTGAAGGGCAGAAAACGCTGGGGGAAACTCTGAACCGTGACAAGCAGTATAAACAGGCAATACCGGCACTTGAAAAGACCAGGAAGGGTTATCAAACCCTGCTGGCACGGCTGGATGCGGCTGAGCCATTGCTACGGAACTATTACGCTGCACGGGATGGTAAAGCGAAGTGGGAACGTTTTGCCAGTCAACATCAGTTAGCCGATATCCCGCCTGCAAAGGCATTGGCAGATCAGTACGATCAGGCTGGCCAGCAACGCGATCAGGGTAATTTTGTAAAATCAGCTAAATTACACAGCCAGCTTGCTGCCAGTTATATCGAACTTGCTAAGCAAGCCCATCAATTATTGGCGGCTCAGAATGCATATGTTGATGAAAAACGAAAATGGCAGGCGTTAAAAAACAGGTACGGTATTATGCATGATCCATCACAAATTCATAAGGCTGAACAGAGTGTCAGTATTGCTGAGGATTTGTATCGGAAAGGTGAGCTTATAAAATCGCAGGGACTTTATAACAAGGCTGCTAAATATTACGTACAAGCC
>JALUTJ010000515.1 GCA_027057985.1 Chromatiales bacterium | reverse complement strand
CAGAGCACGCAAATCTCCGGGCCAGTCCAGTCGAGGTTGATAATAAAGGACATTAGAAATACTCATGGTATCTGATACCCGGTACTTGGATAGCAGGTACAGGTTGGCACGAGATAGTTCCTCAATTCCTGCATCGGTCAGACCTGCAGTTTGCTTTATTTTCTCGCGTGAAGCGAAAGCCCCCACACCAGCAAAAGCCTGATGCTGTTCTGAATCTGAAAGATTAAAGCGAAGACCGGTACCCAGTAGAGCCCGGTAACTCAGGCGGGTAAACTCATTATTTTCCAGCTGGGTAAAGACCTCCCAGTCGTAACTGCTTCCAGCTCTATAGATGTAACGATAATGCGCGAAGGCCTTGTTGATATTGGTCAGCGCATTACTTTCACCGTACTGGTAACCAAGAATTGCGATGTGGATGGACTTTTCCTGCTGCCAGCTTAACTGGCTATTGAAGACAATCTTGCTGGTATTGGTATTGCCCGATGAGCCACTCACCTTAAAGTCCAGATCAGCCTTGAAGGTATCTTTTTCCTGCTGAAAATGCAGACGATCCATATTAACAATGGCAGATGAATAAGCGGGGAGCAAAACCAGGAAAAAGGCAATAACTGGCCGTAGCAGAAAGAGATGTTTTAGGGGGATTTTCAACGGTATAAACCGGACTACTGAAAAAATGAAATTATTGGGGTTTTTCTGTTAATTCTTTACGCAAGATTACATACTTCATGGGTGCATCGAAAACCAGCTTGACCGAACCTTTGTTATATTTGTCGATCCGTATCTCAATAACATCATTGCCATTTTGAATAACAATAGATTCGCCGGATTTTCTTTCAAGTACAAGCATCTTCGATCCTCTGAAATAAAAATTGTCTGTCCATTTACTGCTTGAGCGATATTTTAACACTAAATCCAGTCAGTTTTGAAGTCAAATCCTGAAAATTGATAACTCTGTTCAGTATTTAAGCAATGTAGCCAGAAAATCGGGCCAATAACTATATTTCACCTAGTTTATTTATGCATTTATTATTCCCTGCTCTCTGCCTGTTTTTCATCCTCCCTGTCAGCCGACCGCAACAGCCAGTAGACTATGCCAAGTGCAAGAATGGCACCCGATAAAGCGGCAATGGTCGTGGCACTGGTAATAGAAGTATCAAGAATAATGAATTTACGCCCCAGCGCCAGCAGTGCAATGAGCACGATCGTTCTTACCTGGATAATACTGTCCTGGCGCAATGCTGCTCGAATGATGGAATGCTTGAACTCCAGGGCAATCAGGATCGTCATAATCATGCCAAACAGGGACTGAAAGATACTGTGATCCAGCGGATCAAAAGAACTACTTAATAATAAGGGAAAGAGTTTGCCCAGTAAGCTGACTACAGAAAGTACGATAATGACAGCAATAATAAAACTCAGAATAATTGCAATAATCTGTTCAAACTTTTCATAAAATGACATCGCTTTCCAGAGTTTCTCACTGTCGGAAAAAATTTCAGTTGCAAACAGTTTTTTTCTGCCCATCCATCTCTCCTTTTACCTGACTAAATATTTTTAATAGCAACGTGCCGTGATTGCCAACCAGCTAGCCAGTAAATGCCTGTTTCGAATTAAGATATGCTTTTTCTTCTGCTGTAGATTCACGTTGCAATATCTTATTGCGGTGTGGAAAACGACCAAATTTTTTTATCAGATCACGGTGGTGTTTTGCAAACCGCAGGTTTTCTTCAAGCCCGGCCTTTTCAAACAGGGCAACCGATAATTCCTGGTCGGCAATCTTTTCACTGTGCATCAATGGCATATAAAGAAAGGCCAGACGGTCTTTGTCGATGTGCCGATCAAATCCCTTATCGATAGCATGCTTTGCCACCCTTATTGCCATCGCCTCGGTACTGAAACTCTTTACCTCGCCACGAAACATATTCAGCGGCATCTGATCGAAGAGAATTGATAATGCCAGGCAACCTTCGGCAGAATCTTTCCACTCATCATAATCACCTCGAATCGCCGCTTTCCACGTTGTCTCGTACTGGCTGCGAATTTTTTTATCCAGTGCCTCGGTAGAATTAAACCAGGCCTTTTTCATTTCGGGGGAAAACCAGAAATCAAGTATCTCCTCCTTACTGACTGGGTCTGTCATCGCTGTTTTCCTCCGTATAAACCCTGTACCGGCTATATATGGTTTTCCATCAACCTTTCAAGCAGAAATTATCTATCCGCCTTCATAATTAAGGTATGATTATCGTATGAA
>JALUTJ010000514.1 GCA_027057985.1 Chromatiales bacterium | reverse complement strand
TAGAACTGCACTCGATAACGATGCAACAACAGCGGAATTACCCATGCCAGAAGACGGCTGGTGCAATGGATACTGGCATGGTGAAGCTGGTATGAGCTGGCTTACTAATTAATCCTAATTATATGGGTTTCTTTCTCAACCTCAAACATCACAATAAAAATACGTTTTTAAACATACACTCTCTGTTTAAATTAAAAAATATAAAGCTGAAAACATCTGTTTTTTGGTTTCCTGGCCTCAATGTTTATATTGTGATGACAGAAATATATTAAGCGGTATAGTTATTGAAATAATCAGGTATTCCAGTGTTCATCTAAATAACACTGGAGTAAAGCAGGGATATTTAATATTTGAACAGTAATATAAGTAGTACTGGTTAGATAGCCAATTTTGACATCGGCTGATATGTTAATCAAAGGATAAATCTACTGAAGGAATCAATATGCTAAATCCAATATCATTTCCAGAATTCAAGGAAAAATATTCGAGGTACAGACAGCAGGTCTATAGAGCTGTACCAGAAGGTTATTAATATGCCTCACGTGAGACTCACTCCAATAAACAGCGAAGCCTTAACTCAAAGTTCAACCTGGCATACGGCCGGGAGAGTACCACCGAACGGAGGTTGGAACTGGGGAGCATGGGTAAGTCATTACAGACGAAAACACCACAAACGATTTGAAGCGGCAATCTGGTATAGAAATCAATTGTGTGGTTTATGCTTAGGAAAAACATCGGGAAAAAATATTCATGTCAGACTTGAAATTCTGGAAGGTTCACCTTCTATAAGTCATCCACTTCGAGCTCGGGTTGCTTTTATCGCACTAACAGCAACCGAATTATATGGATATGCCTGTGGTGCAAGCCAGGTAAGAATAATTGATCCGGTTCAAGGTGCAGTAAACTCCTATAAGGCTCTAGGATATATCCTTAAGACAGGTACAAAAAAAGAACCCCGGTTTTTAGTCAAAAATTTAACTTGAGGATAGATATAATGAGTAATATTTCAATGAAAGATGAATTGAAAGATGTTTCTGCTGGGGAATTTTCTAAAAGGCTCTCAGAATACGTCAGGAGAATCAAAAAAGAAATGAAGGTGCTTATACCCAATGAACCGGTTGGTAATATAAACAAATCAAAAGTAACAGATTAAATTAATCAGATAATTTGTCATGAATAAAAAAGTCAGTAAAAAGGAAAATGGATCAAGTGAAGCCGAAGGAAATAAGCGGTTGAACGATAAAATAGAAGAATTGAAAAAACAAAATATTATTCCCCCTGTTGATAACGAAGAACCAACAGGGTTGCTATCAGGTGGGCCTGAACATCTTGATATTGAAGATGAAAATGGGGAAACATAACCAGCTAATTAAGTAAGTGCTTACTTAGTATATTGTTATACCCCATCCATTATTGTAACAGCAGGCGCGTTCCCAGTTTCTGCAGCCGCTCAGGAATATCGCTACGTTCAAGCAAAGGGAAGACTTTATCTGCCAGCGCCTTACCCAGCAGGGATTGCAGATAAATCCGGCTGTCAAAATCCATTGCATCAAGCAGGTTCTTTATATATAGCCCGTCCTCGGTATTCCCCTCGATACAAAGCTGGCGCGAAAAAAACAGGCTGTCCGGATCTTCATTGCGTGTCGCCAGAAGCAGGAATGTTTTCAGCTCTCCCTGTATATGCACATCTGCCGCCTGTTGTCGTGGTGCCACCTGCAGCAGCTGTTGTGGTTCAAAGACGAAGTGCCAGCTGTTACCGGTATCGGTAATGCTCAGTTGCAGATGTTTCCCTTCAAGAAAATCCAGCCGGGAACAGATCGGTTGATCTTTTATCAGCTGGTTGCCAAACCGTGACAGGATGTGCATATGCACCCTGTCTGGAACAATGCGTAAAAACTGCGCTAATGGTTTTAATGCAACGGACATTTTTGTAACCTGTTTTGTATCTGAGAGTGCAAATACTAGCTGTCTAGCTACCGCAACATGCTGATCCAGATCAAAATAGACTCATATGCCGGCAGCCCGACCTGCCCAAAAGAGATATAAAAGTAGCTTTTTCTTATAAGTAAAAACTTCCAGCGTATTAAATATCTTTGCTGGACGCTATTGAGTTTAATTCGCTATAACTTGATTCAACCTGTTTCCAGGTTGATTCGATTGGAGAATATTGAGAATGATTGTAAAAGATATAATGAATCAAACGGTTAAGACCGCATCCAGTGATACACTGATTAAAGATATCGCTTCTGTGATG
>JALUTJ010000513.1 GCA_027057985.1 Chromatiales bacterium | reverse complement strand
ATTCACGCACACGGTGTTTTTACCATCAAGTTCAGTGGTTATAAAATTTCAGATAATATACAGCAAAACATCTACGGTTTTTTTGCTGTTTATGCCACTACTTTTGTCATCCTGTTATTAATGATGATGTGGCTGGCCAAAGTCGATATGGTGACAGCCTTTTCAGCCATTGCTACCAGTATGAATAATCTTGGCCCGGGTCTGGGTGAAGTAACCGAGAACTTTATAACTATCAACAGTAGCGGCAAGATCATTTCTGCAATGGCCATGCTGCTTGGGCGACTGGAAATTTTTTCAGTACTGGTACTGTTCCATCCTGCTTTCTGGCGTAGCTAAGCTATTATTTTCTTTTTACCTTTGCGATCCTGGCGCCATGAAAATGTACCGTTGATCCAGACAGGATCGCGCTGCCATAAAGCAGGTTGTTATTGAAGTTGATCAATAAAGTGACATAGTCACCGTAGCCTGGCTCGAACCACGAGGTAAAATAAACATTTTTCTCGACCTCGAAAGCCTGGTAGGGAAAAGGCCCCCACCATTTTTCTGGTTTCGTGCCGGTAAGATAACGGTAACTCACTCCTGCTTCTTCAAATTTTACATTGTAGGAACGCCCACTGGTGTAGTGATAAGTAATGTTGGTGCCATTGAGATCACGGGTCAGGCTGGCAAGTTCACTCGCTGATAGTTGTGAAAATGAAACAGCCAGTAACAGAAAGATGATATTTCTTGCAAGTTTCATTCTACTTACCTCATCATGTTATTTATTTTACGACGTTGTATTTCTGGAATAGCGGGTTCCACTGATAACAAGTATAAGCCCGGCAATTGAATTAACAAGGTAGAGTATAGAAGAGACACCATGCAGGCGGGCGAATTCAGCATGATTGCTGTCACTCAGGCCGACGGTTTTCAGCTCTGTCATCATTGGCTGGATAATAAACTGGCCAATGAGGATAAGTATAAGCATGCCTGCCAGCAGCCATAACTGCCAGTGATCTTTATGTAAACCATCACGGTATATCATATTAATAATAAGAAAGAAGCCACTGAACAGGCCAAGGTAACTGATAAGGGTAAAAAGTTGCCCGGCAACATTGCCTGCTACTGTCCTCTCCAGCATATTGAAAAGCACCGGGGCAACGATATAGCCGATAGCCCACATACTGCCAATCCATAAAGTGAGAAGAATTTTTTCGCCCGCCTGGTACATATTTATATTACCTTTGTTACTGTACAGAAGTACGCATACGGCTGCCGTACTGAAAGCGCCAGACACGGGGGATATGTAATACGTCGGTATCTTTAAGAATATCTTTGGTTAACGGTGGAAAAGGCGCGGCCATATTGACAATACGCAGCGCGGCCTGATCCAGTTCCGGGTAACCGGAGGAGCGGATTATTCTCGCCGAGTTCACAGTGCCATCCGGGTTAATGGCAACATCCAGCAGCAGGCTGCCATTTATTTTTTTGCGGGTAACGATAGCCGGGTAGTTGAGGTTACCAATACGTTCTACCTTGGCACGCCATGCATCCATATAACTGGCAAATCGATACTGTTTTGCATTTGCACCATGTACCCAGGTGTGTTTGGGTGTTTGCTGGTAGGCCTGTTTTAATCGGTTAATCTCGGCGCTTAAGCGGGCGATTTGCTGGCTACGTTCAAACAGTTGTGCTGCGGTCAGTGTTTTAACCTTGAGTGGATTTTCTTCCTGATTTTTTGTGCTGTTTTCCTTAAGCCGTGACTGCTCGACGCTCATTAGTTCGGTTTGTTTTTCTGTCTGTTTTAAAGGTGGCGGTGAAATCGCGCGACGACTGTCCGGGGCAAAACCCTGTTCTGGCAAGGGCGATTCATTGGAAAAAGGACTGCTGGGACGACTCTTGTTTTGTTGTTTGCCACCACCGATCTGGTTGACCTGAGCCAGGTATTCGGCATCTTCGGGTTCATCGTCTGAGCGCTGGTTGACCAGGGTGACTTCCATGGTGGTAATAATATCGTCATTACTGTCCATGAGATTAAAACTGACGCCAAGGATAATAATGGCATGAAAGGCAATCGCAAAAAAAATAGTCAGGCTCATGCGATCGGCCTGACTGACCGGTGCTGTGGGTATTGTCTGGGTATTCGTGCTCATACTTTATAAATCAATCACTTCAACAATATCACGTTGTTCTTCAAATTTAAGCCGTTTTTTCATGGCCCTGGAGATATGGAGTTTTCCCTTATCATCTATCAGTAACACATACTTGATGACCATGGAGCGGG
>JALUTJ010000512.1 GCA_027057985.1 Chromatiales bacterium | reverse complement strand
GTCATCAGATGTGATATGCAGTACCAGGGTTACGAACAGCACCATAAACAAAACGAAAAACAGGAATATTTTTACCTCGGTATTCTGGAAATAATATTTAATACTCCTGCCATGAATAGCAAGATAGTGCACGCTGAAGTTTATCCCTCCCAGCATCATGAAAAAGACCGCGATATAATCAATCAGGTCACTATTGAAATACCCCATGCTGGCATCATGGGTAGAGAAGCCACCGGTTGAAAGCGTGCTCATGCTATGTGACACCGCATCAAACACCGACATGCCCGCCAGCCAGTAAGCAAGTGCACAGAGCAGAGTCAGGCCAGCATATATCCCCCAGAGTAACTTGGCCGACTCAACGATACGCGGTGCCATTTTTTCTTCTTTCATTGGTCCCGGGGTTTCGGCGAGATACATTTTCATACCACCGATGCCCAGCATCGGCATAATGGCAACCGCGAGCATAATCAGCCCCATGCCACCGAACCATTGCAGTTCCTGGCGATAAAAGAGGATAGAATAGGGCAGGTTATCAAGGCCACTGAGTACAGTCGCCCCAGTAGTGGTTAAGCCCGATACCGATTCAAATATTGCATCAACATAGGAAAGGTCCAGCACGAAGGCAAAAACCGAGGCACCTAGAAAACTGATAAGCAACCAGAACAGCACCACGATAAGAAAGCCTTCACGTCGCCGCAGGTTATAGCTGTGTTTACGGAAAGGCCACCAGATAAGAAAACCAATACTGAACTGAAGCAGAAAACTGATAATAAAGTGATGGGTGATGCCGTCATGCATCCAGAGTGAAATCGCTATAGGTAGCAACAGAATCGGGCTGAAGGCCATAAACAGCAGCCCCGTTACCCGGTAGATAATGGTGTGTTTAACACCCATGCAGATTCAAAACCATGACTTTTCTCTGCCTGCTGTCATCTTTGTTTTATTTAATGGCTTCAGGTTCTTTTATTGCCGCAATCACCTTTCCACTCATCAAAACCACAAAATAGTGATGATGCGCCTGTTGCTCACTGGTATAGGAAAGCCTGACCAGGTAATGCCAGTGATGCGGATACTCGGGTAATGTCTTTAATTCGATTTCTGAAACCCTGACCGTCTTTGCATCCGCATGGATAAAGCGGCGAACCTTATCCAGTGCCTGGGAAATACTCAGGGGTGGCTTGCCGGCAAAAGGCTTCCAGGGATCCGCTTTTTCAATATCCTCCCGGTTGATAAATGCTACCACACGCACACCATTAATATCGTCAAAAATCTCGATCGGAGAATGAAACGCTGCCTGTGCATTTAGATTGAATCCTGCAATTAAAAGGCTTATCGCCAGTAAAATTTTCTTGTGCACTTTATTCTCCATTTTGATTGTTTGTCTGAGACAGGGTGAAATGATACCCGTATAAATATTATGATTTTTACCGGTTAAAATATACAAAAAAGCCCCCGGAAAAACCAGCGACCCGACAATGATAATCACAATGGGCTTGATATCAAGGCTCGCCTCATCAATACTTAAAACTATGACAAGTCGTTTTTCACTTAGCAACCAGTTTCTCGTGGCCATGCCGGGACTTACCGATCCCAACTTCCACCAGACGGTCAGCTATATCTGCGAGCATAACGAAGAAGGCGCCATGGGCCTGGTGATCAACCGCCCACTGGAACTGACCCTGAGCGAATTATGCCAGCAGCTTGATATCGACATCGTCGATAGCGAAGTTGCCGATATACCAATATATTATGGTGGCCCGGTGGAAAGTGAGCGTGGTTTTATCCTGCACACACCGGTGGGTAACTGGGATAGTACCCTGGCGGTAAGCCCCGATATTGGGCTCACCATGTCGGCCGACATTATCCAGGCCATCGCCGAGGGTTACGATGCCGATAATACCCCGCCGGAAAACTATATCATCACACTCGGTTACGCCGGCTGGAGCGCCGACCAGCTCGAAGAAGAAATTGCCGAAAATGCCTGGCTCAATGTCCCGGCGCGTAAGGATATTCTGTTTTCGACCCCAACCGAACTGCGCTGGACGGCGGCTGCCGCTTCTATGGGTATCGAGCTACAGCACCTCTCCACCGACGTTGGCCATGGCTGAAACCCCGGTTGGCCAGCGCACCCTGCTGGGCTTTGACTTTGGTACCCAGCGCATTGGTGTGGCCGTGGGACAGGAAGTCACGGCGCAGGCTCGTGCGCTCACCACTCTCAGGGCGGTAAAACACAAACCCGACTGGGAAGGCATTTCCAGGCTTATCGAAGAATGGCAGCCGGATCTGCTGGTGGTAGGCTTACCGCTGCACCTCGATGGCAATGAACAGGATATGACCCGCGCCGCACAGCGCTTTGCCAACCAGTTAAATGGCCGTTATCGGCTCAAGGTCGAGTTGATGGATGAGCGCCTGACTTCAGACGAGGCCGAAAGCCTGCTGACAGCAAGTGGTGCTTCCGTATTCCAAGACAAGGCACAAGTTGATATGATAGCAGCTCAGCTCATTCTGCAAAGCTGGATGGAGTTGCAACAAAACACATAAGCTGCCACGCAACAACTGGATCCGTAATGACAGAGCGCCCGCAAAGCCAGGACCTCGAAACATCAACCCTGCTGGATAATCTTTCCGGCGAGCTGGGACAATTATTAAAATCCCGTCAAATTGAAAAACCCCTGATGATCGGTATTCATACCGGCGGCGTCTGGGTGGCAAAAGAACTGCACCGGCGCCTCGATATCCAGCAACCACTGGGCACCCTGAATATTACCTTTTACCGCGATGACTTTACCCGCATCGGCATGCACCCGCAGGTGCAGCCTTCCAACCTGCCCTTTAATGTCGATGACCAGCACATTATTCTTGTCGATGATGTGCTGCATACCGGCCGTACCATTCGCGCTGCACTGAATGAAATTTTTGATTACGGTCGCCCGGCCTCGGTCATCCTCGCGGTACTGGTCGAACGCGGTGACCATGAGCTGCCCATCTGTGCCGATGTGGCCGCAACGCGCATTAGCCTCAGTGCCAGACAACATATCAAGCTTAGCCGCAACCCGGACTCGGAACAGCTGACCCTCAATATCACGGAGGGCAAATGAAGTCACACGATATACAGCTCGACAGTAATGGCAAGCTGCAGCACTTTCTCACTATCGAGGGGCTGAAAAAGCAGATGCTGGTAGATATTCTCGATTATGCCGAGAATTTTTCCTCGCTGGGCAACCGCCAGGCGAAAAAAGTGCCACTACTGCGGGGCAAGACCATTGCCAACCTGTTCTTTGAGCCCAGCACCCGCACCCGAACCACGTTTGAACTTGCCGCCAAGCGTCTTTCTGCTGATGTGCTCAATATCAATATCAATACCTCGGCAACCACCAAGGGTGAAAGCCTGCTCGATATGCTGCATAACCTTGAAGCCATGCAGGTGGACATGTTCGTGGTTCGCCATAATAGCAGCGGTGCGGCGCACTTTATTGCTCAGCATGTGGCACCGCATATCAGCGTAATCAATGCCGGCGATGGTCGCCATGCCCACCCGACCCAGGCCATGCTGGATATGTTTACCATCCGCCGCTACAAGCAGGACTTTACCGGGCTGCGTGTTGCCATCGTCGGTGACATCATGCATTCACGCGTTGCGCGTTCGCAGATTCATGCCCTCAATACCCTCGGTGTTCCAGAGATCCGGGTCATCGGCCCACAAACCATTATTCCGTGCGAAGCCGCACACCTGGGTGTGCATGTTTACCACGACATGCACCTTGGACTGCAGGGTGTGGATGTCATTATTATGCTGCGCCTGCAGCGCGAACGCATGCAGGGTGCATTACTGCCGAGTGAACATGAATACTTTCACATGTACGGCCTGACCGAAGAAAAGCTGAAGATGGCCAAAGCCGATGCCATCGTTATGCACCCGGGGCCGATTAACCGCGGTGTGGAAATCGAATCCTCGGTTGCCGATGGCCCACAATCGGTGATTCTCGAACAGGTTACCCACGGCATCTCGGTGCGCATGGCGGTAATGGCGATGGCACTCGGTCGCATGTCGGTGGCAGAGAGTAACGGAGAGCAGGACTGATGCGGATTAAGATCGCGAACGGGCTTGTGATCGACCCGGCCAATAACATCGAGGCAAAACAGGATATCTATATTTCCGAAGGTCGTATTGCCGCCATTGGTCGACAGCCGGAAGGTTTTAGCCTGGATGAAACCATCGATGCCAGCGGCTGCCATGTAATTCCCGGCATTGTTGATCTGCGGGCCCGCCTGCGTGAACCGGGCCAGGAAAACAAGGGTACCATCGCCTCCGAATCTCGTGCTGCAGCAGCCAGTGGTATCACCACGGTATGTGTCCCCCCCGACACCACACCGGTTATCGACACCACCTCGGTGGTAGAACTAATACACCAGCGTGCAAATGAGGCAGGCTTTGCCAAAATCGTGACCCTGGGTGCACTCACCGCTGGCCTTAAGGGCGAACAGCTCAGTGAAATGGCATTACTGAAAAAGTTCGGTAACTGCGTGGGCGTCAGTAATGCACTCGAACCCGTCAGTAATAACCTGGTGATGCGCCGTGCCATGGAATATGCCGCCAGCTGTGACATGACCATTTTCCTGCATGCCGAGGACAAGGGACTGGCCGCGGGTGGTTGCGCCCATGAAGGTGCCATCAGCACCCGCCTTGGCTTACCCGGCATTCCAGAAGCAGCCGAAACCAATGCCATTGCCCGCGACCTGTTACTGATCGAGCAAACCGGTGTCCGTGCTCATTTCTGCCATATCTCCAGTGCCCGCGCGGTACAGATGATTGCCCGCGCCCAGTATGATGGTCTGCCGGTCACGGCCGATGTCGCGGCACATTACCTGCACCTGACCGAGATGGACATTGGCTTCTTCAACAGCAACTGCCATGTCCGGCCACCGCTTCGCACCCAGCGAGACCGCGAAGCACTGATTTCGGCACTGGCTACCGATAACTTAACCGCTATCTGTTCCGATCATGAACCACACGATGCCGATGCCAAGCTGGCACCGTTCAGTGAAACCGAGCCGGGTATCAGTGCACTGGAAACCCTGCTGCCGCTGGCCCTGCGTTTAACCGATGAGCTGTCCTTAAGTGATGTGATTAATCGTCTCACGGCACAACCGGCAAAAATACTGGGCATCGATGCCGGTACCCTGTCACTGGGCGAAGCTGCCGATATCTGTATTTATGATCCCGAGGCCAGCTGGATTATGGACAGCAGCAAGATGATCAGTGCCGGTAAAAACAGTCCTTTCGAAGGCTGGGAATTAAAAGGCAAAGTTCAACATACATTACTCAATGGCAAAGTGGTTTATAGCGCTAAATAAACGCCTTGATACATGCCCTGACAAGATAAAGAAATGATGATGAAACACCGTAACACCATTTTTGTTGAAGACTGCGAAATTCTTTCACACACACCTTACGAAGGTGAGCAGTTTATTATGCGTGTCAATGCACCGAAGATTGCCGCCCATGCCCGACCCGGCAGTTTTGCGCATCTTGGCGTTCACCCCTTACGTCCCATGCGCCGCCCCATTTCCATTATGCGCGTGGATAAAGATCTGGGCTGGGTTGATTTTCTGTATAAACGCCTCGGTGAAGGTACCGCGCTTCTGGCACAGCGTGAAGCCGGTGAAAAAATCAATATCATGGGGCCGATTGGAAAACCCTTCGATATCAAACCAGAACGTAAACGTCCCCTGCTGATTGGCGGTGGTGTTGGCATGCCGCCGATGATCTTTATTGCTGAACACTGTAAACAACAGGGCAATTATGAACCCTTCGTGATACTGGGTTCCGAAGTACCTTTTCCATTTACCACACAACCTTCTCAAATCATGGTGCCGGGTATGCCCGATGGTGTTATTGCCGCCATGCCCCTGCTTGAAGACTGGAATATCGCCTCACGGCTCGCCAGCCTGCAGGGCTATGCCGGGACTTATGAAGGCTATGTCACCGAGCTTGCACGGCACTGGTTACAGGCATTGAGTGATGAGCAACGTAATGAAGTAGAAATTTATTCCTGTGGACCGCACCCGATGCTGGAAGCCGTAGCAACACTGGCAAAAGAATTTGATCTTCCCTGCCAGGTCTCACTGGAAGAATTTATGGCCTGTGCCGTTGGCGGCTGCGCAGGCTGCGTAGTCGAAGTACAAACCCCACAGGGCCCTGCAATGAAACGTGTCTGCGTCGATGGCCCGGTCTTTGATGCCTACACCATATTTTAATTTTTCTTACGGCACCGTCTTCCCGGAGAAATAATAGCTGAAGTCCCGCTGAATATCGGGCTGCGTACAGATACTGCTGCAATTTTTCCAGGCATATTGCCATTGAGATGAAGTTTAATTAGTATTATCCAGTGGCAAGCCTGTTTAATGAATACCACAATTTAAGAAAAGGAATTTCTATGATGCCATCTTTGAATTTACCCCTTAATTCATTCTTTCCAGATTATTACATAAATCTCTTTACACTGAAGGTGCAGTAATGCGTCTTTCAATAACAATAATTATTACCATTGCATTACTTTCACTATTTACTACCGGAGCTGCTGATATGTTGGGAATCGGAAAAACCTGCGTCTTTTCTGCTGTTAAAGCACGTTTATTAATGAATGGAAAACCTGTTGCAAACACTAAAGTCAGACGCGAGTGGAACTGGAACAAACCACGTTATGACGAAAGCATGACTGATGAGCAGGGCTATGTCACCTTCCCTGCTGTATTTGAGAGTTCTGTGTCACGACTACTGCCAATAGAACTTGTTATACCACAAAGAATATTAGTTGATATCGATGGAGAATTCAGAGAAATATGGCTTAATGATAAAAGAAATGCAGAAGAAAATATGGAATATTTTGGCAAGAAATTTAATGTTGTATGCGAACTAACTGATGAAGAAAAACACTATGATGCACCTTTTGGTAATGGAAAACTAACCATCTGTAAGTTAAATATGGAGAATTAGAAAATGGAAAATTCAACATTGAATCCTGAATTTGCTGCGACCTTAGCAGCAAATATCTACGGTATTAAAGAGGAACATAGCAGACGGCTTTTTATAGCGAACAATAAACAATATTTTAATATATCTCAGAATTCATTTGCTGAAGGTAGAACTGGTGGATATATAATAAATAAAAAACACGTTATAGCACTATTATGTATAGGCAAAGGTAGATTTCAAAACCAGGCTTTTATCATTATAAAGGGTACAAAAGGTCTTTATGACGCATTAACCGATCTGAATACAGGTGTAAAAACAGGACATACCGGCTTTCCTGTTCATCAGGGGTTTTATTATGCCTTTGATTCAATGCTCACGGATTTAAGTGCATTTAAGCAGTCGCTTAAAGG
>JALUTJ010000511.1 GCA_027057985.1 Chromatiales bacterium | reverse complement strand
TAACCATGATGGTATGCGCGGCACGTTTGTTATCTTCTATGGCAATAATACAGTGCTCGGCCTGTACCGCATGGCGTATGATATTGAGTCCATCGATAATCTTGCGACTGTGCTCCTGCATCAGCATGGCATCGCAGGTGATATAGGGTTCACACTCTGCGCCATTGAGGATAAGCGTGGATACCTTGTTACCCGGCCCAGGATTTAGTTTTATAAATGAAGGGAAGCCGGCACCACCGAGTCCGACGATACCGGCATCGCGAATAATATTGCGCAGGGCACTGGCATCGAGCTCGGTATAGTTATGATGCGGGGTTAATTCACACCAGCGATCTTCACCATCGGCTTCGATAACGATACATTCCGCTTTGATACCGGAAGGATGCGGTACAGCACGATCTTCTATCGCGATCACCTTGCCGGAAGTAGAGGCATGAACTGGCGTGCTGACATAATCACTGGCCGCCGCAATCATCTGTCCTTTTAAAACCATGTCACCGACACGGACGATGGGTTCAGCCGCATGACCGATATGTTGCTTGACCGGCAGCACCAGTGTTTTCGGTAAAGGCGCCGGTTGCGTTGGAATCTGCATAGACATTTTCTTGAAGCCCGGCAGTTTCAGTCCACCAAAAATGTTCCAGAGACGACGGGACATTACGAGGCTTCCTGTAATGGATCTTCTGGCATCGGCCACTTCCAGTTGGCGAGCGTGGTTTTGATGGGCTTGACGTAGATGCAGTCTACCGGACAGACCGGGATACAGAGATCACAGCCGGTACATTCATCTTCGATCACGGTGTGCATCAGTTTGGCAGCACCAACAATGGCATCTACCGGGCAGGCCTGTATGCAAAGGGTACAACCAATACATAACTGTTCATCGATATAGACCACGGTTTTTTCACTGTGCTCACCATGTTCGGCATTCAATGGCTTGGGATCAACCCCAAGCAGGTCGGCCAGTTCATTGATAACTGCTTCACCACCGGGTGGACACTGGTTGATATCTGCTTCACCGTTGGCAATGGCTTCAGCATAGGGACGGCAACCGGGGTAGGAACACTGGCCACACTGAGTTTGAGGCAGGATAGCATCGATCTTGTCGACGATAGGATCGCCCTCTACTTTAAAACGCACCGCAGCAAAACCCAGCACCAGCCCAAACACGGCAGCAAGTACAGCAATGGCGATAATGGTCGCGAGCATCTTAGCCTTTCACCAGTCCGGCAAAGCCCATAAAGGCCATCGACATTAAACCAGCCGTGACCAGAGCAATGGAAGCACCGCGAAATGGCTCTGGTACATCGGCGGCATCGATACGTTCACGCATGGCGGCAAATAACACCAGTACCAACGAGAATCCCACCGAGGCACCAAAGCCATACAGGGCGGATTCTATAAAACCATGCTCGGTCTGCACATTAAGCAGGGCCACGCCCAGCACGGCACAGTTGGTTGTGATCAAAGGCAGGAAAATACCCAGTACCTGGTAGAGTACCGGGCTGGTCTTGTGTACCACCATCTCGGTAAATTGCACCACCACGGCAATCACCAGGATGAAGGTAATGGTCTTCATATACTCGATGCCCAGTGGCACCAGCAGGTATTCATTAACCAGGTAACTGCTGATCGAGGAGAGGGTGAGGACAAAGGCGGTTGCCAGTCCCATGCCGATAGCGGTTTCGAGTTTACGCGATACCCCCATAAAGGGACACAGGCCGAGAAACTTAACCAGTACGAAGTTATTGACCAGGATGGTACTTACAAGAATAAGTGCGTATTCAGCCATGTTATTAGTTCAGCAGGGACACCTTATATATAAACTACTGCAAGTATAACCCAAACCCCGGGAGATGGAATAAAATTTCCGCTAACCCTGTGATTAAGGGGTTTATTTCACCCGCATACCCGGCTGGGCACCCTGGTGGGGTTCAAGTATCCACAAATCCTTGCCACCCGGGCCGGCCGCCAGCACCATGCCTTCTGAAACACCAAAGCGCATCTTGCGGGGAGCCAGGTTTGCTACCATGACCGTCAACTTGCCCTCAAGCTCTTCGGGGGCATAGGCCGACTTGATACCGGCAAAGACATTACGGGTCTCATTGCCAATATCCAGGGTCAGTTGCAGTAGCTTGTCAGCGCCTTCAACATGCTCGGCTTTGATAATCTTCGCAATGCGAAGGTCGACTTTGGCAAAGTCGGTAAATTCGATCTGTTCAGCAATAGGTTCGATATTCTCATTCACGGTTTTTATACTCGCTTTGCGTTCGGTTTTGTGATGTTCCTGTTTCAGATCTTCTTTCGATGCCGCTATCAGGGCATCCACTTTTTCCTGCTCGACCCGGGTCATTAGCGGCTTGAACTTGCTGATGGCGTGATCAAGCAGTGGAACCTTGATATCACTCCACTGCATGCTGTCGATATTTAAAAAGGTTTTGCTGGCCTCGGCCATTACCGGCAGTACCGGTTTGAGGTAGGTCATCAGAACGCGGAACAGGTTAATACCCATGCTGTAGATATCACGCACCTGTTCCTGTTTGCCTTCTTCTTTAGCCAGTGCCCACGGCTTTTGCTCGTCGATATACTGGTTGGCCCTGTCGGCCAGTGCCATGATTTCCCTTACCGCATGGCTGAATTCACGTTTTTCATACAGCGCAGCAATTTTTTCACCGGCGGCGACAAACTCGTTATAAAGTGCAGGCTCGGCACAGGTTTTACTGAGCTGGCCATCACATTTCTTGCTGATATAGCCGGCACAGCGGCTGGCAATATTGACCATCTTGCCGACCAGGTCGGCATTGACGCGCTGGATAAAGTCATCCAGATTCAGATCGAGATCGTCGATGCCACTGCCAAGCTTGGCGGCGAAGTAGTAACGCAGGTATTCCGGGTTGAGGTTATCCAGGTAGGTGCGGGCCTTGATAAAGGTGCCGCGTGACTTGGACATTTTCTGCCCGTTCACGGTTAAAAAACCATGACAGAAAACTGCGCTGGGGGTGCGGAAACCACTACCACTTAAAACCGCTGGCCAGAACAGGGTATGGAAGTAGGCAATGTCCTTGCCGATAAAGTGATACAGTTCATAGTCACTTCCGGCTTTCCACCAGGCATCAAAGTCGAGATCATCCCGCTTGCTGCACAGGTTTTTGAAGCTGGCCATGTAGCCCATAGGGGCATCCAGCCAGACATAGAAGAACTTGCCCGGCGCATCCGGGATTTCAAAACCAAAATAAGGCGCATCACGGGAAATATCCCAGGACTGCAGGCCGGCCTCGAACCATTCGTTGAGTTTATTGCTAATCGCCGGCTGGGTGTGCTCACCCTGGGTCCATTGCCGCAGCATCAGCTCGAAGTCTGCCAGCTTGAAGAAATAATGCTCGGATTCCTTTTCTACCGGGGTTGCACCGGAAACCACCGAAACCGGGTTTTTCAGCTCGGTGGGGGCATAGGTGGCACCACAGACCTCGCAGTTATCTCCGTACTGATCTTCGGCACCACATTTGGGGCAGGTACCCTTGATAAATCGGTCCGGCAGGAACATTTCCTTTTCCGGATCATAGGCCTGCTTGATGGTGCGTTTTTCAATATGGCCACCATCGCGCAGTCTTTTATAGATGGTTTCGGCAATTTCCCGGTTTTCTTCGGAGTGAGTGGAATGGAAATTATCGAAACCAATATGAAAGTCGGCAAAATCAGCGCGATGTTCCCGGTCGGTCGCCGCAATCAGCTGTTCCGGGGTAATCCCTTCTTTTTGTGCCCGCAGCATGATCGGCGTACCGTGGGCATCATCGGCGCAGACATAAATACAGTCGTGACCTTGCATTTTCTGGAATCGCACCCAGATATCGGTCTGTATGTATTCGACCAGGTGGCCGATGTGAATGCTGCCATTGGCATACGGCAGGGCACTGGTAACAAGGATATGGCGATTTGTCGTGGTCATATTTTAATCAGTCGTTCGGGATAGGTTAATGATCTCTGCCTGGAAAAAAGGGATATTCCCCTGTTTTTCAAAAGGCGCTACCGTATCAGTTATTGGTCGCAACTGCCACTTTGACAAGGTAGAATATGCGCTTTTCTCATATTCGGGCGGGTTTTCGCTCGCTTTCACCGAGCATTTTGTGTACTATTGCCGTCCCGAATTTACCAGATTAAATTACTGGGTTATTTAACCCTACAACTTGCAGGAGATAGAGCATGGCTGATGTCGCTCAATCACAAATTGAAGAAGCTTTAAAAACATATACTGATCCTTATCTCGATGAGGACCTGGTTTCAGCCAAGGCAGTGAAGGATATCAAGGTCGATGGTGGAAATGTCACCGTCGATATCGTTTACGGTTTTCCTGTTGAAGGTTACAAGCAGGAACTGAGCGAGAAACTGACAGACATTCTCAAAGGTATCGATGGTGTTGAGAATGTCAGCATCAATGTTTCGCACAAGGTGGCCTCACACGCGGTACAAAAAGGTGTGAACATGATTCCTGGCGTAAAGAACATTATTGCCGTGGCCTCCGGGAAGGGTGGCGTGGGCAAGTCCACGACTTCAGTCAACCTGGCGCTGGCACTATCTGCCGAAGGCGCTACCGTTGGCCTGCTCGATGCCGATATTTACGGTCCCAGCCAGCCGCGCATGCTGGGTATCAGCAAGCAACCTGAATCAGAAGATGGCAAGAGCCTGGAGCCGTTAAATAACTACGATATCCAGTCCATGTCCATCGGTTACCTGATTGATGAAGAAACACCGATGATCTGGCGTGGGCCAATGGTGACCCAGGCGCTGGAACAGTTACTTAAAGATACCAAATGGAAAGACGTTGACTACCTGATTATCGACCTGCCACCGGGCACCGGTGATATCCAGTTGACCCTGGCGCAGAAAGTACCGGTTACCGGCGCGGTTATCGTCACCACGCCACAGGATATTGCTCTGCTGGATGCGCGCAAGGGCCTGAAGATGTTTGAAAAGGTTGAGGTACCGGTTCTGGGTGTCATTGAGAACATGAGTATTCATATCTGTTCCGAGTGTGGTCATGCCGAGCACATCTTTGGTACCGGTGGTGGTGAGCGTATGGCTGAAGACAGTGATGTGGATCTGCTGGGTGCGCTGCCGCTGGATATGGCAATTCGTGTTGGCACCGACGAAGGCAAGCCAAGCGTGGTCGCCGATCCAGAAGGCCAGGTTGCTGGTATCTACCGTGATATCGCTCGTCGTGTTGCGGCGAAGTTATCGCAGAAGACCAAGGATCACAGCGCGGCATTCCCGAATATTGTGATTCAGAACAACTAGGAATCATCTATTCCGCTTAAATCAAAACGCTGCTTCGGCAGCGTTTTTTTTTGCCAGTTAATTTATCGGGGTTCGGACGGAATGCCGGGTTAGTAACAACGCATGAAATGCGGCTAAATTGTGTGCTATATTCCGCTTCTAAAATAAAACCGGCACAGGAAAATCGCGATGAGCATTAAATCTGATAAGTGGATTCAACGTATGGCTGAAAATGAAGGCATGATTGAGCCTTTTGAAGCAGGCCAGGTACGAGAGAGTGATGGTAAGCGCATTGTCTCCTACGGTACATCCAGTTATGGCTATGATGTACGCTGTGCCGATGAATTCAAGATTTTTACCAATATCAATTCTGCCATCGTTGATCCCAAGGACTTCGATCACCAGAGCTTTGTCGATGTCAAAAGTGATGTCTGCATTATTCCGCCAAATTCATTTGCGCTGGCACGCACCGTGGAATATTTCCGTATTCCGCGCAGCGTGTTGACGGTATGTCTTGGTAAATCAACCTATGCTCGTTGCGGCATTATCGTCAATGTCACGCCACTGGAACCAGAATGGGAAGGCCATGTCACTCTGGAATTTTCCAATACCACGCCACTGCCGGCAAAAATCTATGCCAACGAAGGCGTGGCGCAGATGCTGTTCTTCGAGTCGGATGAAATGTGTGAAACGTCTTACAGGGATCGTGCTGGTAAGTATCAGGGACAACGTGGCGTTACCTTACCCCGCGCCTGATACCGAAACTGTTTTAGAAATATCTGTCAGCGGCACAGGTTTGCCGATTCCGTAGCCCTGAACATAATCAATATGCAGGTCGCGCAGAATTTCGAGTACCGCATCGTTCTCGACGTATTCGGCAATGGTATAAAGCCCCATGCTATGGCCGATATAGATAATCGATTTCACCATGGTGACATTGATACGATCCTTATCCAGATCCTTGATCAGGCTACCATCGATTTTGAGAAAATCAACCGGCAAGTTTTTGAGATAGGCAAATGAACTCAGTCCACTACCAAAATCATCCAGCGCAACCTTGCAGCCGAGCTTGCGCAGGCTATTCACCGCACTGATGGCGGTATTCAGATTTGCAATCATTGCCGTTTCCGTTATTTCAAAACAGATACGATCGGGATTGATCTGGCTAGCCGAGATTTGCGCAATACAGTTTTCCATGAACTTGTTATCACCCAGAGAGTGACCGGAAAGGTTGATTGAAAAATCGATATTCCTGTATGCCTGCTGCTGCATAATATCCAGGGTGTTATTGATAACCCAGTTGTCGATTGAGCACATGACATTAAAGCGTTCAGCGGCAGGTATAAAGGAAGATGGTGGAATAATATTACCCTCATCATCCTGCATACGAATCAGTACCTCGAAATGAGATCTGTCAATTTCATTCACCGGCATAATCTGCTGGAAATACAGTATAAAACGATCATGATCCAGGGCATCATGAATACGGTTGAGCCAGTTACTTTCACTGGTATAACGGTTAATGGTCGAGGGGTCGATATCATAGATATGGACACGGTTTCGGCCCTGCTCCTTGGCAATATAACAGGCGGTATCGGCTGCAGACTGAATATCGCGTACACTGCCACTCTTGTTGTTTACCATGACGATACCAATACTGATACCCACCTTGAAGGTTTTGTTATCCCAGTGAAAACGAAAGTCTTCCACTGTCTGGCGAATTTCTTCGGCAATCTCTTCAGCTTTTTTAATTGGGCAGCCGGTTAATAACAGACCAAACTCATCACCACCGAGACGGGCAAAGGAATCACTGTCGCGAATATGCTGACTGATAGCAGCCGATAACTGCTTTAGCAATTCATCTCCGGCAGTATGACCACAGGCATCATTAACAGCCTTGAACTGATCCAGGTCCATATAACAGACTGCATGTGATTTATTATCATGCTGCGCTTCATCCACGGTAATCTGAAGGCGATGTTCAAATTCTCGGCGATTAATCAGGCTGGTGAGAGCATCATGGGTTGCCTGGTATGTCATTTCCCGAGTCAGATTGCGCAGCCGGGTAATATCCCAGATATACATATGGAAGGTATTACTGGCATCATCATAGATAATTTTCTGCTCATAAGTTGCTTCATTAATTTCAATATTCCGGATCAACTCACGCTCAGTTTTAATTGTTTCATACTGTTCTTCCAGATCAGAAAAAACTTCATGCTGTAGTCCCTGTTTAAGGATATCTGGGAACAATTGCTGACTCGCCGGGTTAGCATAGGTGATGTCACCCTCACGATTGAATTCCAGCGTCGGTACCGGGCTGAACTCGGCAAAAGAAGCTAGTCGTTTCAGTTCTTTTTCTTCTTCCATGCGTGAACTAATATTGTGCAGTGTTGAGATAATCAGTTTTTCATCATCGACCTTGAAGGGGCTTAAACTGATATCGACCGGGATGATGTGCCCATCCTTGTGCTGGCCATAAAGTGTGCGTCCTTCTCCCATTGGTCTGACATAAGGAGACTGGGTGTATTGATGCCGCAGGTTACTGTGATGAGAACGGTATTGCTCGGGTATCAGTAACTCGACCTTATGGCCAATGATCTCATCCCGGGCATAGCCAAACTCTTTTTCCAGCTGTGAATTTACCAGTACAATGGTGCCATCGGCATTGGAAACGATAAGTGGCTCTGGTGTGGCATTGAGTAATTCTCTGAACAGGGTTTCATTACGGCGCAGTGCTTTTTCAGCTGCACGTTCCTTGCTCAGGTTGCGCATGCGCTGAATTAGAGCAACGGGTTCATTTTTACTATTGCGGATTACCTTGATGGTGATTTCGAGTGGTTGCCCGGAAATATTGGCAGGATCATCCGGTTCCAGGATCAGGGTAGTATCTTTAAGATCCAGCCTTGCCTGGCACACCTTGCAGGGAACGTCTTCCCCTTCCGGGTGAGAAAAATCAGTTACCTTGCGGCCAACCGCTTCTTCTGCGGTGGTATTACGACTTTTATAATAGGCCTTGTTAGCGCGAATAATGCGATCATCGAGATCCACCATATACATGGGATCATCGAGTGCATCGAGTGCATTGGCCCATTGCAGTTCCTGTAATGCCAGTTTTTCTTCTTCTTGCTTCACTGTGATGCGTAGCTTGAGAATATAAAGGATAAGCGGTTGTAGAATAAGTATCAGGAATAAAACAGACTGGCCCCAGTAACGTTCAAAAAAACCGGGTAGTTGAACTTTATACGGTTCAAGGTTAAGTTGCTGGAACAGGTTTCGTACTGGCTGGTAATCAAGTGGCACGGTCCAGCCAGATGTTCTAGCCATTCGCGCCGCATAGCTATCGGCTGGCAGACCAAGCAGGGCAATGGTCAGTTTTTTTGCCAGTTCTTCATCGGTAGATTTGAGCTTGGCCAGCGGCCATTCCGGGTACAGGGGCGTGGAATGAAGATAGGGAAAATCACTGTCGCTTTGCAGATTGAGGATTTTTATGTCTTTAAGGTTGATTTTTCCTTCAGCCGCAAGTTTTTCCAGTACCGAGGTGCGGACGGTACCGGCATCGACCTTGCCTTCGAGTACAGCAGAGACAATATTTTTCTGAGGCAGGCCAATAAAGCGAAGCGATGAAAAATCCGTAAAAGGATCGATACCTCGTTTTTTAAATTCCAGCCAGGCCATCTGGAATCCACCAAAGGCATTGCGGCTCACACCCATAAAGGATTTGTTTTCCAGGTCTTCGAGGTGATTGATATCCATTCTGTCGGCACGGGTGAAAATCACTGCGCCAAATCTGTTAGAGGTCAGGTGCTGTTTCTGGCTTTTCAGGGTAGCAAGCCGGCTTATACCAAAGCGGGCTTCGAGCAGAATATAGTTACCGGGATTGGTAATAATAAAATCGATGTTCTTTTCTTTTACCGCTGTTATAGTCTGAGATAATTTAAGCGGTAAAAGAGAAAAATCATAGCCGGGATTCTGCTGGTTTAGATAATCGATGGTAGGTTGCCACTTTTCACGGGTTTGCTGCTCGCCCCAGATCGCGAGAATACCAATGCTGACCTGCTGTTTTGTAGCATGGCTCATCGGGCTGAAGAGGCTCAGCAGTATAAGCAGTAAAAATGATTTGATAACAGGCACGGTAAACTCGGGTTACTAGTCAACTCCTTATATATCGGTTTGGTAAAGGAAGGACTTTAGAAAAATTCGATGAAAATATCGGCTTGTACAGGTTGGCGGGAAGAATCCTGTTCTCTGGCAGGTGATTTTATTCAGTCCTGCTCTTCATCCCCACCATAATCAATATAGATTTTTCTGCCATTGTAGTTATTAAGTTTAAGCATGTTTTCATTGCCATGTGGGGTGACGCTAAGGATTCTGACCGGGACATAATCCATTGAGGGGGCGCACCAGACAACGAAGCGGGCATTATTCCCCTTATCCTTAAACTCCAGTTTCACCGTATCCAGTGGCGCTGCATCGGTATCAATCTTTTCATGGCCCAGTAGTTTCAGAGTGTAGTTTTTTATCTGCTCTTTATCAGCCAGGCTATAGGTGATATCCGCTTCTTTTTTTCTCAGGTCATGCATTAGCGTGACAGAAAAACCCAGTTGATCCTGCAGGTTGGAAACCAGGGGGAAGGTCTTCTGGCGAAACGAGTTATAAATCTGTTTCTTTCCCTTACGCACTATCGAGAATTCATCATGCTTGTCATTATTCACTTCATCATAATGATAGGAGAAAAATTGCAGGCGATCATTTTTATAAATCAGCTTACTGGTTTCATTGATGGTTACGTCAACGAAAATGGCTGCCAGCCCGGCGGATTTTGCCAGAGAATGGAAGGTCAGTATGTGATTTTCTGTCTTCAGGGTGCGGGTTGATTTACCGACATAGATTCCATTGTAGTAGAGGTCGTAAATGGCAACAAAGTCTTTTACCGCTGCAGCCATGCTAAAGCCGGGTAGCAGAAGCAGTAAAATAAAAAGCCGCATACTGTTTAACCAGCCTTGTTTATGCCGCATGGTAATACACCGTATTTATGCTAAAAAGCATTTCGCGCTCGTTATTAAATTTTGCCTTCAGCAAACAGGCGAATTGCCTCGGGATAAATACGATGTTCTTCCCGGTGTACCCGTTGTGCCAGTGTCTCAGCAGTATCATCGTCTTTAACCTCAACCTCGGCCTGCAGAATTATCGGGCCATCATCCAGCTCCGGTGTAACAAAATGCACGCTACAGCCATGCCTGTCATCACCCGCCTCAAGTACCCGCTGGTGTGTATTCAGTCCCTTGTACTTCGGCAACAGGGAAGGGTGAATGTTCATCATTTTATGTAAATAATGTTGAACAAAATTTTCACTGAGAATACGCATAAAGCCGGCGAGAACCACCAGGTCGGGGTGGTACTGGTCGATAAGTTGTTGCAGGGCCTGGTCATATTCCTCACGACTTTTAAATTCCTTTCCCGGGAGAACATGGTGCGGGATGCCATGCTTCTGTGCCCGTTGCAGACCATAGGCATCGGCTCGGTTGCTGATTACCGCTTCGATACGGGCAGGCAGACTGTCATTTTCAATACTGTCGATAATGGCCTGCAGGTTGCTGCCATTCCCAGATATCAGCACCACCAGGCGCAGTGGCTTGTCGCTGTTATGGGGCATTACTGGATGCGCACCGCTTCTTTATCATCACGGGCTTCAATCTGCCCAATCCGCATGGCTTCGACCTGGTTCTGCTGCAGGATTTCAAGGGCCTGGTCAGCCTCTGCGGCATCCACGACGACCACCATGCCGATTCCGTTATTGAAGGTACGATACATTTCCATGTCATCGATATTGCCCTCTTGCTGTAACCAGTCGAACACGGCAGGGCGCTGCCAGCTATCACGGCTGATTACGGCACAGGCCGACTCGGGTAATACCCGTGGGATATTTTCCAGCAGGCCGCCACCGGTAATATGGGACATGGCATGCACATCTACCTGCTCCAGCAGTGCCAGTAAGGGTCTGATGTAAATGGTAGTGGGTTGCAGCAGGCGTTCCCCCAGGGTGGCACCATCGAAGCTGGCACCTAAATCCGCCCCCGAAACTTCGATAACCTTACGGATCAGGGAATAACCATTGGAATGGGGGCCACTGGAGGGCAGCCCGAGCAGGACATCCCCGGTTTTGACCTTACTGCCGTCGATAATTTTGCTTTTTTCCACCACGCCGACACAGAAACCGGCCAGATCATAGTCTTCGGCCTGGTACATGCCGGGCATTTCCGCGGTTTCACCGCCAATCAGGGCAGCATTGGACTGCTTACAGCCTTCGGCAATACCGGCAACGACATCGGTGGCCGCCGCCACATTGAGTTTGCCGGTGGCATAATAATCAAGGAAAAACAGGGGTTCCGCGCCCTGCACAATCAGGTCATTGACACACATGGCGACCAGATCGATACCGATAGTATCGTGTTTATTGAGATCCATGGCCAGTTTCAGCTTGGTGCCGACACCATCGGTGCCAGAAACGAGAACCGGTTCCTTGTAACGATCCAGTGGAAGCTCAAACAATGCACCGAAGCCACCCAGCCCTGCCATCACGCCAGGACGCCGGGTGCTGGCTGCAAGCGGTTTAATCTGTTCAATCAGGTCGTTTCCTGCGTCGATATCGACTCCGGCATCACGGTAACTGAGGGATGGGTTATTGGATGGTTCTTTTGTAGCCACGGAGTGCTCCTGAATTCAACGACAATACTGTTATAATGGGGCGCTAGTTTAACAATTCACTCAAAGGCATGGAATGAAAATAAGAATAAAGCAGATAAAGAATTTTGTATTTGGCGCCATTTTTACCGCGATCACTGCAATTTCTCCATTTAATAGCACCGATGCTGCTGTTGTTGCACATTTATACGAAATCACGGTGCCAGTGGTGACCCAGGGACGCGAAGAACGCGAACTGGTGACCCGTGATGCCTTGAAAGAAATCCTGGTGCGGGTTGCCGGCAGTACCGAGGCCGGCCTGCTGGCGGAGGATGAGACCCTGGTGCCACGACCCAGTCGTATGCTGCAGCAGTTCCGTTACCGCAAGTTTGCAGCCAACGAAGTCATTCCCCCGCCACCGGAAGGTGCAAAGCCCTATAAACAAAAGCTGTGGCTGCGTTTTACGCAAAAAGCCGTGGCCGATCTGCTTCGGCAGCAGGGCTTCCCGGTCTGGGGCAAGACGCGCCCGGCAACCCTGCTGTGGCTGGTGGTCGATGATCAAAAACACCGTTTCCTGCTGGGCAATAATGCCAGCCATGCCGTGGCCACCCTGGTGCAGCAGGAAGCAAAAAAGCGTGGTCTTCCAGTGCGGCTGCCATTACTGGATCTGGCCGATCAGTCAAAACTGCGGGTTTCGGATGTCTGGGGTAACTTCGAAGACACGATCCTCGATGCTTCGAAGCGTTACCAGGCCGAGGCCGTGCTGGTCGGGCGAATTTACCTCGATTATGGTAAGACCTGGAACAGTCGCTGGAGCCTGTACCACGCCGGTCAGCGCCAGGACTGGGAAGGTAATGGCAGCGAAACACTACGCCTGGCGATAAAAACTGGACTCGATAAAACGGCGGAAACACTGGCGGCGCTGTTTGCACAGGTTGATACCCTGCTCGACAGGGAAGAGGTGCTACTCCGTGTTAGTAACGTCAAAAGTCTTGCTAGCTATAATCGGGTTCTGAAATATCTCAGGGGACTGAACGTGGTTTCAAAAGTGAATGTGGTCGAGGTGAGCCCAGATGAAGCTGTATTCAGACTGGATACCCGAAGCGGTCGCCTCGGTATTTCTCAGGCGATTTCACTGGGACATCTGCTGGAGCCGGGCATGGTACAGCCAGTGAACCCGGAGCACAGCGAGAATAACGAGAACGGGAAAAAGCCATTAAAAATTGACCTGGTGTATAAACTGGTGCCGTGAATAAACAACAGATTCCCAATCTGATAAGCCTGCTGCGCATCTTTCTAGTTGCGCCCATTGCTTATTACCTGTGGAATCAAAACTACCTGGTGGCATTGTCACTGTTCCTTGTTGGTGGTCTCTCCGATGGCCTGGATGGTTTTCTGGCAAGGCGTTACCACTGGGAAACAGAACTCGGGGTGATACTTGACCCTATGGGTGACAAGCTAATGATGCTGGTGGCCTACCTGTTACTGGGCTGGCAACAACTATTGCCGTGGTGGCTGGTCGGGCTGGTGATAGCGCGTGACCTGGTGATTGTTTCTGGTACCCTGCTGTATCGTTATTTCATTGGCAAGGCAAAGCTCAAACCTTTATTTATCAGCAAGCTGAACACGGTGTTGCAGATTTTGCTGGTACTGTTTGCGATGTTAAGCCAGGTGGCTTTATTATCCGCTATTTTTGTACAAATCCTGGTGTGGCTGGTAGCTGTAACAACGCTGCTGAGTGGTTATAGTTATGTACGTGAGTGGGGCGCTCGCGCCCTGCATACATTATCTCGACGTGGAGATGAAAAAAATGATTGATACCAATAAGGGGCTCTGGTTGTCCATACTGCTTGTCACCGGGCTGCTGATCTATTTACTGGCACCGATACTGATGCCATTTATCTCTGCAGCAATACTGGCCTATATTGCCGATCCACTGGTTGATCAACTGGAAAAGAAAATGTCCCGCACGCTTGCGGTGAGTATTGTCTTTATTGTGCTTTCACTGCTGGCGGTGTTATTGATCATTGTGTTATTACCGTTACTGGAAAAACAGTTTCTGGTACTGGCAGAAAAATTGCCACTGTATCTTGATCGGGCGCAGAACTATCTGATTCCGCTTTTAAAAGAGCAACTGGGTGTCGATGTAACCCGCTTTGATCTCAATGTACTCAAGCATTCACTTTCAACTTACTGGCGCACAGCTGGAGGCATTGCCGCAAATATTATTGGTTCGATTTCTCATTCGGGTCTGGTGCTGGCTGGCTGGACAGGTAATTTTCTTTTGATGCTGGTGGTGACTTTTTACCTGTTACGTGACTGGGATATCCTTGTCGCACGGGTACATGCACTGATACCACGCAGGAACGAGAAAGCGGTGGCACGCATTGCTCGCGAAGCCGATGAAGTGCTGGGTGCCTTTTTCCGTGGCCAGTTGCTGGTAATGCTGGTGCTTGCCGCAGTGTACAGTACCGGCCTGATGCTGGTGGGACTGGACATGGCACTGTTGATTGGCACCCTCTCGGGACTGGTCAGTTTCGTTCCTTATCTTGGTTTTATTATCGGTATCCTGGTTGCCGGTGTTGCCACGGTCATGCAGTTTCAGGATGTGACACCGTTACTTTATGTCGGTGGTGTCTTCCTCTTTGGCCAGTTACTCGAAGGCATGTTTCTTACACCGTTACTGGTGGGTGACAAGATAGGCCTGCACCCGGTTGCTGTTATCTTTGCCATTCTTGCCGGAGGACAGTTATTTGGTTTTGTCGGTATCCTGCTGGCCCTGCCGGTTGCCGCGGTCATTGCGGTCATACTGCGGCATGTGCATGAACGTTACACCAGTAGTGAACTATATACCGAGTAAAAACCTGGCATGAGTGAACAGCTTCCCCTCGGTATTCGTCTGCGCGATGAAGCCACTTTCGATAATTACTTTTCTGCCAGTAACCAGCCTGTGCTGCATGCCCTGGAACAGCAGCAGGAACCCTATCTTTTTATCTATGGTGAAAGTGGCACCGGCAAAAGCCACCTGCTACAGGCGGCCTGTCATAATGCTGGGCTGGATGGCAAACCGGTGGCTTATCTGCCCTTATCCGAACCGGGTTTGATGTATCAGATGCTCGATGGTCTGGAAAATATGTCACTTGTTGCGCTGGACGATATTCAGCAGGTGATGGGGGATGCACAATGGGAGGAAGCCCTGTTTGATCTGTATAACCGGGTGCGGGAGAGGGGTGTCAGCTTGCTGGTCTCGTCAGCCGTACCACTGGTTAACCTGGATATTCATCTTGCCGATTTACGTTCACGTTTAAGCTGGGGGCCGGTATTTAAACTTGAGCCGCTATCCGACACTGAAAAACAACACGCATTGCAACTGCGGGCACAGAACCGCGGGCTGAAACTTTCTGATGAAGTGGTCAGTTATCTTTTAAAACACAGTCCACGGGACATGAACAGCCTTTTCGCTCTGTTTGAAAAACTGGACAAGGCATCCATGGTGGCCAAGCGTAAACTAACGATACCGTTTATTAAAGAATATCTTTAATACGGTTTAATCCTGCTTTTGTTTTAAAGCCCGACCCTGCAAACGCGCATAGTAGATTGCGCCAATATAAACCTGCACACTAAGAAATGTTTCCAGTAGGGCCAGCAGGCGTTGTTCCTCATTGGCCCATGATTCCACCACCCCGTGAATAAAATAGATCAGGATAATAAAACTGGTCCAGGCATAGGTGTAGGGTTTTTCTTTTAACAGTCCTTTTAAAGGAAAAAACAGGGGCAGCATAATAAGGCCGGTCATAAGCCAGGGTTGTTTACTGGCAGGGTAAAGAAAGCCATGCCAGATGAATAACAGTAGCATCAGGGCAAAGTAACCACTAAGTGTCAGGTAGAGGGAGACTTTCGGTGTCATAAAGCGAGGGGAAAAATTTATCAGCATGTAAGTTTAATCTTTTAAGTGGAACGTATCAGGCCGGTCTTGTCCAGCGCCTGCGCAGTGAGGGCAAGCCGCTTACCCAGTGCCTGGCAGAGCGCTTTCTCGTTCTCATCCACAGGCTGCTCATTGTTTTTTCCGGCAGTATGGCTGGCACCGTAGGGTGTGCCACCACTGCGGGTATTGAGCAGGGCAGTTTCGCTATAGGGAATACCGACCAGCTGCATACCGTGATGCAGTAACGGCAACATCATCGATAGCAGGGTGCTTTCCTGTCCACCATGCAGACTCGAAGTAGAAGTAAAAACAGCCGCCGGCTTGTTGACCATTTCACCAGACAACCAGAGCGGGCTGGTACTATCGATAAAGTATTTTAATTCGGCTGCCATATTGCCAAAGCGGGTTGGGCTGCCCAGCGCCATGCCGATACATTCCTGTAGATCCTGCAGGCTGGCATAGGGCGGTCCCCGTTCCGGTATCGTGCTTTCAGTGGCTTCGCAAACACTTGATATATCAGGCACGGTACGGATACGCGCGGTGCAGCCAGCAGCTTCAATACCAGTGGCAATGATTTGCGCCATTTCAGCCGTAGCGCCATGACGGCTGTAATAAAGAACAAGAATGTCTTTCATTAGTCGAGAATCTTTTCAACATTTTCTGGTGGACGGCCCAGAGCAACACCCTTGTCAGTGATTACAATTGGCCGTTCGATCAGGATCGGGTTTTCCACCATGGCTTTAATCAGTTCATCCTGTGACAGGTTTTCATTATCCAGTCCAAGTGCCCTGTATTCATCCTGTCCCTTGCGCATCAGCTGGCGTGGTTCCATGCCCAGTGCATCAAGGATCTGTTTCAGTTCTGCCGTGGTGGGAGGTGTCTTCAGATATTCGATAATCTCGGCATCGGTACCGTGCTCTTTTAAAATTTCCAGGGTCTGGCGAGACTTTGAACAACGTGGGTTGTGATAGATTTTTGTGGTCATTTTTTCAAGTACCTGATTGAATTAATACACTTTAAAATATTGTTTTTACAATCTTTTTTCGTGCCAGGGCTGTTCTTGACAGCCATGGGAGCGGGTGTTAGTTTTGTTTTACCAGTATAAATACATGATAAATATCTGTTTATTTTTGGTAATTTCTGTTTATTTAAGAGCCGGGATATTCTACCTGATTTCATGTTAATTGAACGAATACAGTATCGACTTTTTTTCTTCCTCGGCGTGGCCTTGTTGTTACTGTCTTTGGCCGGCTGTGCCACGACCGCACCTGTTCAGGAAATGAGCAATGCACGGCAGTCGATTCGTGCCGCGACCGATGCCAATGCGGAAAAATATGCCGCAAACCTGCTTGCCGAGGCAAAACAGCGTCTGCGCTCCGCCATTCGTGAGCTGGATAACGGGGAATATGAGCGGGCACGGCTGCTGGCGGTAGAAGCCAAGCAACTGGCGCTGAAGGCACGCCAGGTCGCCACGAGCCAGAATAATAAGGAATAGGGCTATTGGCTGTCTGTAACGTAAACTTAATCACAAACTTTATAGGATATTCTTGACGTATTCGCGAGTGGGTGCTAATTTGCATCTGAAACAAACAATAATAATACTTTAATTTTATAAGGTATTGAATTTTAAAGAAAAAAATAATTCTTCTGGAGTTTGAGACAATGAAATCGACTAAAATGCTGAAACTGTTGGGTTTAATGGGAGCATTTACTCTGGCTGTTGGCTGTGCCGGCCCTGCAGAAAAACAGGAAACTGCACCACAACAGGAGCCAGCTGCTGCTGAACCTGCATCTGCACCAGAACCGGTTGCTTCAGGCTCCGACATGACAACTTATGAAGTTGTTAAAGGTGATCACCTCTGGGGTATTTCAGACAAATCCTACGGTAACCCGTACAAGTGGCCATTAATCTACAAGGCAAACAGTGACAAGATTAAGGATGCCGACCTGATTTATCCAGGCCAGGTTTTCGATATCGATAACAATCCGAGTGATGCAGATGCGGCTGCGGCAATTAACCATGCCAAGACTCGCGGAAGCTGGTCAATCGGTGTTACCGAAGAATCTGACAAGGCATACTTAGCAGAATAATAATTATAATTATAAAGTACGATCTTATGGGCTCCTTTATGGAGCCCTTTTTATTTGTTATAAATTCACTAACGAATACCCTGTTGCTGGAGCAAGTCCCATGCAGTTATGGCAGGTGAGTAAAAAACTGTTTATCCAGTGTTTGCATGATCGCTGCATGCAGCTTGCAGCATCGCTTGCCTATGCCACCTTGCTGGCGCTGATTCCCATGACCGTGCTGCTATATAAAATATCGGTACTGCTATTTGCCGGTAAGGGCTGGCAGTTACAGGTGCAGGAATATGTCATCAATAGTCTTTCACCGGCAACCGCCGAGCAGTTACGGCAGTTTATGGCAGAAACGGCGCAGCATGCGACCAGTATGACCCTGGGCGGGGTTGTAATGCTGTCCCTGTCGATACTGGCAATGATGCATAATATCGATACCGGCCTGAACCGGATATGGAAGGGCGCAGCCTCTGGTTATAATTTTCGTCGTTTCCTGGTTTACCTGGGACTACTGATATTTACCCCGATGCTGATTTCAGCCACCGTTTTTCTGACAACCTACGTGGCTTCGTTACCACTGTTATCATCCCTGTCTTCGTATGCCCTGGGCAGTTCTTTCCTGAGTAGCCTGTCATTTATTCTGTTATGGATTGCTTTTACCGTACTCTACAAGTGGGTGCCACGTTGCTTTGTGCAATGGCGTTTTGCATTTTACGGTGCAAGTTTTGCCGTGGCGCTGTTTGAAATTGCAAAACAGGGCTTTGCACTTTATGTCAGCATTTTTCATAACTATGAAATACTCTATGGTGCGCTGGCGGCTATCCCACTATTACTTATCTGGATCTATCTTAGCTGGCTTATTGTTTTGATTGGCGCAGAAATTGCTCACTACCTGCAGTATCAACACTAAAATTTTGTTATATTTGTTCCTGTTTATCTGAGGGGATACAAAATGCGCAAAAATATTTTACTACTGTTTTTATTCCTGTTTTCTGTCGTTGTTGCAGGAACAGCATCTGCATCCGGGCAGGCTACTCGTGATCCCTATAAATATTTCTTTAATGAAACCTGGTATGAAATGCCCGAGGAACTGGCAAATGCAAAACAGGCCGGGAAGAAAGGAATTATGATTTTCTTTGAAATGGATGAATGTCCTTTCTGTCACTATATGAAAATGAATGTTCTGAACCAGCCAAAAGTGCAGGAATACTATCGTAAACATTTTCTCAATTTCACTGTCGATATCGAGGGGGATGTAGAGATGGTGAATTTTAAAGGCAAAACTCTGCGCATGAAGGACTTTGCTTTTAAGGAAAACCGTGTCCGGGCGACACCAGTTATTGCCTTTTTTGATTTAAGTGGTAAACGGATTTTCCGTCATACAGGTAAAACCTCAGGCGTTGAAGAGTTTATGTGGATGGGAGAATACGTTGCTAAAGGCCTGTATAAAAAGATGCGCTTTAGCAAGTTTAAACGACAAAAACGAAAAGAAAAGAAAAAGCACTGATGCTGGTTTATCCCCGTTTAATTTCAGTTTTATTTTTTTTGCTGCTCACTACGGGTAGCCTTGTCGCTGAATCGGTAAAAAAGAAACCGTTACCAGAGCCATTAACACTGTCTGCTGCTTTGCAGCTTATCGACAATC
>JALUTJ010000510.1:1470-2272 GCA_027057985.1 Chromatiales bacterium | reverse complement strand
GTACAGGCCAAGTCCCAGTCCTTCTTTTACCTCATTGTAGCGCTGGAAAGGATCAAAGATTTTTTTCTGCTGTTCTTCATCCAGGCCCTTGCCGTCATCTATAACCTTTATTCGCAGAATATCATTGTCCAGCTCATCTGCACCAATATAAACTTCTCCACCTTCTGCATTGTATTTCACCGCATTGGTAAGCAGGTTTATCAGCACCTGTTTCAGGCGTACGCTATCAGCCTTAACCAGGTAATCATGCTGAATATCATTAATTATGGATATATCATGCTCGAGTGCAACGGGATTGATAATATTCAGCACTTCATCGAGCAATTGTAACAGTTGAACCTCTTCCATATTGATGGAAATCTTTGTGGATTCCATTTTTGACAGTTCCAGCATCTGCTCAATCAGTTTTAACAGGTGCTTGCCCGAATCAATAATGCCATTGGTATGATCCTGCTGTTCATTATTTAACTCAGGTTCATCTGACATTTTAAGTAGCTGGGCAAAACCGAGAATGCCATTTAACGGGGTACGCAGTTCATGACTGATCATGGAGATAAAGCGGGTCTTGGCCGAGTTGGAAGCCAGCGCTTCGTTACGGCTTTCAATTAGTTCATCTCTTTGCTTTTCTGTTTCATATTGCAGAATAATATTTTGCGTAATGGTCTGGTTGATACGCCTTGCACTGGAAAGAGAAAAAATCATAAAGATAATAATCAGGAAGGCAACGGAATAGGCAATCCAGGTACCCGTCAGTACTTCAACCACGAACAACGGGCCGAGTACCAGTAAATAGTAAGTAATG
>JALUTJ010000510.1:0-1460 GCA_027057985.1 Chromatiales bacterium | reverse complement strand
CAGCCAGATACTGACCGCACCCCAGGCCAGGGCGTTCAGGGTCATGCCAGCAAAGAATATCCTGTCCCATAACTCCAGGTTTTCTTCCCGATCAGAATGCTTGTGGTAAACAAGACTACTGAAATATCGGCCAAGATTAATTGCGATGATAATGACCAGCCATGTTATCAGTGCAGTCTGATCCATGACATTCCATAACACCGTCACCATCACCGCAGCGATCATGATAGTGGCAAAAATCGAGGAGGGAATGGCTCGATACAGGGCCTGAATTTTCCTGCTGAAAAGTATTTCTTCGAGCTGTAAATCTTTAACCACCAACTTTCTCATCCTTTTAAAGCCAGGCTACCGGCTACGGCTAAATTTTCCCCGGACGTTTTATTTATCCTGATATATCCGTACAATACCCGGATCAGGCCAGAAAGGAAAATATAATCTCGATATGAAAACCCTGCGACGTTTTTTCCGACTTTCCCGCATTAGCTGGGTATTTATGCGCCACGGCCTCGATGATTTACTACTGGCCACGCACCTGTTCCGGCCATTGCGCTTTTTACGCCTTTTCATGCCGTGGATCTGGTTTCAACGCAGCACCCCACGGGGTGTCCGTATCCGCACTGCGCTGGAAGACCTGGGCCCGATTTTCGTCAAGTTTGGGCAGATACTCTCTACCCGTCGTGATCTGCTACCAGATGATATTGCCTCTGAGCTGGCACTGTTACAGGACCAGGTTCCTCCTTTCGAGAATCAGCTTGCATTTAATATTATCGAAAAATCACTCGGCCACCCGATCAGTGATATTTTCAGTGACTTTAGTGAGACCCCGTTTGCTTCGGCCTCTATTGCCCAGGTGCATGCCGCCACCCTGCATAGCGGTGAGCAGGTGGTAGTCAAGGTACTGCGACCGAATATTCGCCAGGTGATCGAGCGTGATATCCAGCTGCTTTATGTCATTGCCGACAAGGTGGCCCGTTACTGGCCGGCCGGTAAAAACCTGCGCCCGCGTGAGGTGGTGGCCGAGCTGGAAAAAACCCTGCTCGATGAGCTGGACCTGATGCGTGAAGCCGCCAATGCCTCGCAGCTTCGGCGCAATTTTCTCAATTCAGAAATTCTTTATGTGCCCGAGGTGTACTGGGAACACAGCCGTCGCGATATCATGGTGATGGAGCGTATTCATGGCACACCGATTGGTGACATCGAAGCCCTGCACCGCCAGGGCATCAACATGCAACAACTGGCAGAACGCGGTGTCGAGATTTTCTTTACCCAGGTCTTTATCCACAGCTTTTTCCATGCCGACATGCACCCCGGCAATATCTTTGTTGCTGAGAACGGCCAGTATATCGCGGTGGACTTTGGCATTATGGGCACGCTCAATGAGAGCGACCAGCGCTACCTGGCAGAAAACTTCCTTGCATTCTTCAACCGGGATTATCGCCGCGTTGCCGAACTGCATGTTA
>JALUTJ010000509.1 GCA_027057985.1 Chromatiales bacterium | reverse complement strand
TGCCGCGGGTGCAAGGGGTATCTTCAACTTCAACAGTTTGATGCATACGACGTAAGCCCAGACCAGCTACACAGGCCTTGTGGGACTTGAGACGTCCATTTGTGCTACGCACCAGTTTAACTTTAATTTTCTTATCGGCCATTGTCTTATTCCAGGATATCTTTAACAGACTTACCACGTTTAGCCGCAACATCTTCTGGAGAGCTCATCTTGCTCAGACCTTCGATTGTTGCATTTACGACGTTGATCGCATTATTAGTACCGATACACTTGGCCAGTACGTTACGCACACCAACAACATCAAATACAGCACGCATTGGGCCACCAGCGATTACACCGGTACCTTCAGATGCAGGCTGCATGTAAACCTTGGCAGCACCAAACTCGGCGACAACCGGGTATTGCAGGGTACCTTCAACCAGCGGTACGTATTTCATGTTCTTACGGGCATTTTCCATTGCTTTTTGAATAGCAACTGGCACTTCGCGGGCATTACCACGACCAACACCTACTTTACCGTTTCCATCACCAACAACTGTCAGCGCAGAGAAACCAAAAATACGACCACCTTTAACAACCTTGGCAACACGGCGAATATTTACCAGACGCTCCTGTAAACCATCGGTTTGTTGCTGTTGTTGTCCCTTGTCAAATCCTGCCATAGTATTAAACCTTTAGATTTTCAGACCGGCTTCACGAGCCGCATCAGCCAGTGCCTTAACACGGCCATGATATTTAAAACCGGAGCGATCGAAGGCTACAGAAGTAATGCCAGCCGCCAGTGCTTTTTCAGCAATCGCCTTGCCCACTGCAGTTGCTGCTTCGATATTACCGGTGTATTTCACGCTTGCTTTCACATCAGCCTGTACAGTAGAAGCACTGGCCACCACTTCAGAACCATTTGCCGCAATAACCTGGGCATAGATATGGCGTGGTGTACGGTGGATTGAAAGACGTGGCACTGCCAGCTCGCTAATCTTTGCGCGAGTACGACGTGCACGACGTAAACGGGATGATTTCTTATCCATCTTTTAACCTACCTTACTTCTTTTTGGCTTGTTTACGAACAATATGTTCGTCAGCATATTTAACACCCTTGCCCTTGTATGGCTCAGGTGGACGATAAGCACGAATATCAGCAGCAACCTGACCAACGCGCTGCTTATCAATACCTTTAATTACGATCTCAGTCTGGCTTGGAACTTCTGCAGTAATACCTTCTGGTAACTCGTAGCTCACCGGGTGAGAGAAACCTAAAGTCAGGTTGAGCGCCTTACCCTGCAGTTGTGCACGGTAACCAACACCAACCAGCTCTAATTTCTTTTCAAAGCCCTGGCTAACACCGATGATCATGCTGTTTATCAGTGAACGCGCCGTACCAGCCTGAGCAGGCCCACCAGCAGCGCCTTCGCGAGCAGAAAACTTCAGTACGTTATCTTCGTTCTTGATTTCAACAGCATCATGGAGTGTATGCGCCATGCTGCCTTTTGAACCTTTAACATTGACGTCACGATCATTGATAGAAACTTCAACGCCTGCAGGTATTTCAATTGGGGTTAATCTAGCCATGATTATCTCAACTCGTTACTGTACGGTACACAGAATTTCACCACCAAAACCTGCTTTACGTGCCGCACGGTCACTCATCAGGCCTTTAGAGGTTGAAATAATTGCCACACCCAAACCGCCCATAACCTTAGGCAGTTCGTTTTTACCTTTATAAATACGCAAACCCGGACGGCTCACGCGCTTGATATTCTCGATTACTGGCTTGCCCTGGTAATATTTTAAAGCAATATTCAGCACCGGCTTCTTTTCCACTTCGGCCTGGCTGAAGTCAGCAATATAACCTTCATCTTTCAGCACCTGGGCAATAGCACGCTTCTGCTTTGAATCAGGCATGCTTACTTCCAGCTTACCCGCAGATAAAGCATTGCGGATACGCGTTAACATGTCAGCGATTGGATCTGTCATCATAATCTTATACCTCTACCAGCTGCCTTTACGTAAACCAGGCACATCACCACGCATTGTGTGTTCACGTAACTTGTTACGACATAAAGCAAACTTACGATAAACACCGTGTGGACGGCCGGTTATGCTACAACGACGACGACCACGGCATGGGCTGGCATCACGAGGCAGTTTCTGTAACTGCTGAATAGCAACCATGCGATCTTCGTATGATACGTTGGCATCTTTGATTTTTGCTTTTAACTCTTCACGTTTCTTGGCGTATTTAGCTACTGTCTTAGTACGCTTTGCTTCACGTGCAATCATGGAACTTTTTGCCACGAGATTACTCCTTAGCCTTTTACAGGTTTTAACGGAAGGTTAAACGCTGCCAGTAAAGCACGACCTTCTTCGTCAGTTTTAGCTGTTGTAGTAAAGGTAATATCCAGACCACGCAGCTTGTCAATTTTATCGTAATCAATTTCAGGGAAAATGATCTGTTCACGAACACCCATACTGTAGTTACCACGACCATCGAATGACTTTGGATTCAGACCGCGGAAGTCACGGATACGTGGTATAGCAATGCTAATCAGGCGATCCATGAACTCATACATTCTTTCACGACGCAAAGTCACCTTACAGCCGATCGGCCAGCCATCGCGGATTTTAAAGCCAGCGATTGACTTGCGAGCCAGACGAATAATTGGCTTTTGACCAGCAATCTTCGTCATATCTGAAACTGCGTGCTCCAGAACTTTTTTATCCGCAACTGCCTCACCAACACCCATATTCAGGGTAATCTTGGTAATGCGAGGGACTTCCATTGAACTCTTGTAGTTGAACTCCTCCTGGAGCTGCTTCACAACAGTTTCTTTGTAGTATTCCTGTAACCTTGCCATCTTTATTGCAACCTGTATTGATTACGTAATTCTAATTACCCGTATTCCTAAATCAGGAATCGAGTACTTCACCATTTGATTTGAAATAACGTACCTTGCGGCCGTCTTCCAGCTTCTTGATACCTACACGGTCAGCTTTACCTGTTGCCGGGTTGAATAAGGCAACATTGGAGATATCCATTGGCATTTCTTTTTCAATAATGCCACCAGGCGCACCAACAGCCGGGTTAGGCTTCTGGTGCTTTTTCACCATATTGATACCATCAACCACAACACGATCCACGTCCAGCATCACTTTTGATACTGTGCCGCGTTTGCCTTTGTCTTTACCTGTGATAACGATTACGTCATCACCTTTCTTAATTTTCTGCATGGCTCTTCTCTCTGCCTTTACAGCACTTCTGGCGCTAATGAAATAATTTTCATAAAGTTTTCTGAACGTAACTCACGCGTTACCGGCCCGAAGATACGAGTACCGATAGGCTGGTTTTGAGCGTTCAGAAGAACAGCTGCGTTACCATCAAAACGAATCACTGAACCATCAGCACGACGTACACCCTTACGTGAACGTACAACTACGGCAGTGTAAACATCACCTTTCTTTACCTTGCCCCGTGGAATTGCTTCCTTGATGCTGACCTTAATCAGATCACCAATACGGGCATAACGGCGTTTTGAACCACCTAATACTTTTATACACTGAACACGACGTGCGCCACTGTTATCTGCTACGTCCAGCTGTGTCTGCATTTGAATCATTTCTGATTACTCCGCAATCAAGTTTCTAAACAACGGTTGCCCGTTCTACAATATTTTCCAGCATCCATTTCTTGCTTTTAGAAATTGGACGACAGGCCACAACGGTGACGATATCACCTTCGTTACATTCATTTGCTGCATCATGTGCGTGCAACTTGGTTGAACGCTTGATGTACTTACCATATACCGGGTGCTTTACTTTACGCTCGATCAGAACAGTGATGGTTTTGTCCATCTTGTTGCTGATTACCTTACCGGTAATGGTACGTTTTGTTTTGCTTTCTTCGCTCATTCTGCACTACCTGCTTTTTCATTCAGGATGGTTTTAACACGGGCAATATTACGGCGCGCGGCTTTAAGCTGGTGCGACTGTGTTAACTGACCAGTAGCCTGCTGCATGCGCAGGTTAAATTTTTCACGTGTTAATTCCAGCAACTCTTTGTTGAGGTCATCAACACTCTTTTCCCGTAAGTCACTTGCTTTCATTACAATACCGTCCGAGTTACAAATGTTGTTTGAATTGGAAGCTTGGCAGCAGCAAGACGGAATGCCTCACGTGCAACATCTTCAGCCACGCCTTCCATTTCATAAAGCATACGTCCAGGCTGAATCTGGCAAACCCAGTATTCAACATTACCTTTACCTTTACCCTGACGTACTTCTAAAGGTTTCTGTGTAATTGGCTTGTCCGGGAAAATACGAATCCAGATTTTACCACCACGTTTAATATGACGTGTCATTGCACGACGCGCTGCTTCAATCTGGCGCGCAGTAATACGACCACGACCAACAGCTTTTAAACCATACTCGCCAAAGCTGACCTTGCTACCACGTTCAGCTAAGCCGCGATTACGGCCTTTCATTTGCTTGCGGAATTTAGTCCGTTTAGGCTGTAACATCTCTCAAATTCCTCTTAACCTGCAGCTGTCTTCGCCGACTTGGTTTCGGTTGTTTCGTTACCGATAACTTCGCCTTTAAAGATCCAGACTTTTACACCAATAATACCGTAGGTGGTGTTTGCTTCAGCTACACCATAATCGATATCGGCTCGTAAGGTATGCAGAGGCACACGACCTTCGCGATACCATTCTGTTCGGGCGATTTCAGCACCGTTTAAACGACCAGCTACATTAATACGAATACCCTCAGCACCAAGACGCATGGTATTCTGTACCGAGCGCTTCATGGCACGACGGAACATAATGCGGCGTTCAAGCTGCTGGGCAATACTTTCTGCAACCAGGGTTGCATCCAGTTCAGGCTTACGAATTTCTTCGATATTGATGTGTACGGCTGGTAAGCCCATCATCTGGGTTACAGTATTACGTAAACGTTCAATATCCTCACCCTTCTTACCAATGACCAGACCTGGGCGTGCAGTATGAATAGTAATGGTGGCATTACCTGCAGTACGCTCGATCTGAATACGGCTCACTGAAGCCTGTGATAATTTCTTCTTCAGAAATTCGCGCACTTTCAAATCAGTATTCAGAAACTCTGGATACTGCTTTGAGTTTGCATACCACTTGGATGTCCAGTCTTTAACGATACCCAGGCGCATGCCAGTTGGATGTACTTTCTGACCCATAAGTTTCTCTCTTACTTATCTGCCACACGTAAAGTGATGTGACTTGTCCGTTTAAAAATGTGGTTAACTGCGCCCTTGGCACGTGGACGCCAGCGCTTGGCTGTCGGTCCTTCATCAACAAATACAGTTGATACTTTTAACTCGTCGATATCAGCACCTTCATTATGCTCTGCATTAGCAATAGCAGACTCGAGCACTTTTTTCATAATGCCAGCCGCCTTCTTGTTGCTGAAGGTCAGAGTTTCCAGTGCACGTTCAACAGGTAAACCACGGATCTGGTCTGCAACCAGGCGGGCTTTCTGTGCCGAGATACGCGCATGACTTAATTTAGCTGAGACTTCCATCATCAAACCCTCTTATTTGGACTTCTTGTCAGCCATGTGGCCTTTGTAAGTCCGAGTTGGTGAAAACTCACCTAACTTGTGACCGATCATGTTTTCACTGATCAATACAGGCACATGTTGACGTCCGTTGTATACGGCAATAGTCAGACCAATCATGTCAGGCAGAATCATCGAACGACGAGACCATGTTTTAATTGGCTTCTTTACATTGGCGGCTTGAGCTGCTTCAACCTTTTTCATCAGGTGAATATCAACAAAAGGCCCTTTTCTAATTGAACGTGGCACAGCGGCTACTCTCTTCTATCGTTATTTCTTGTTACGACGACGCACGATCATGTTATCAGTGCGCTTGTTACTACGTGTTTTATAACCCTTGGTTGGTGTACCCCATGGTGAAACAGGATGACGACCACCAGAAGTACGACCTTCACCACCACCATGTGGGTGATCAACCGGGTTCATGGCAACACCACGAACGGTGGGACGTACACCACGCCAGCGGGTAGCACCGGCTTTACCGAGCTTGCGCAGGCTGTGTTCCGGGTTACTTACGGAACCGATTGTTGCACGACAGGCAACCAGAACTTTACGCATTTCACCTGAGCGTAAACGTAATGTAGCGTGCATACCTTCACGTGCAACCAGCTGAGCAGAAGCACCGGCGCTACGCATAAGCTGTGCACCTTTACCTGGCTTCATTTCAATGCAGTGAACGGTAGAACCAACCGGGATATTGCTTAATGGCAGGGTGTTACCTGTTTTAATAGGTGCATCCTGACCAGACATAATTTCGTCGCCCACGGACAGACCCTGTGGAGCGATAATATAACGACGCTCGCCATCCGCATATAAAACTAATGCAATATTGGCAGTACGGTTAGGATCGTATTCGAGACGTTCTACTTTTGCAGCGATACCGTCTTTGTTACGTTTGAAATCGATAACACGGTAGTGATGCTTGTGACCACCGCCACGATGACGGGTTGTGATACGACCGGTGTTGTTGCGGCCACCTGACTTGGATTTTTTCTCCAGTAAAGGCGCGTAGGCATCGCCCTTATGCAGGTCTTCATTCACAACCTTTACAACATGACGTCGTGCAGGTGATGTAGGTTTTGTTTTTACAAGTGCCATTACATTAATTCCTTAAAACTGCGTTCGCTTTATTCAGCGCCAATGAAGTTAATGTCCTGGCCCTCTTGCAAACGGATGTAGGCTTTTTTCCAGTTGTTACGGCGGCCTACACCATTTTGAGTGCGTTTGGTTTTGCCTTTTACATTGGCAACCTGAACATTCTCGACATTTACTTCAAACAGCATTTCTACTGCATCTTTGATTTCTTTCTTGGTTGCATTGGTGGCAACACGAAATACGATCTGGTTAGCGCCTTCAGCGGCATTATTCGCCTTTTCCGAGACGTGAGGAGCTAACAGGATATTCATCAAGCGTTCCTGATTCATGCTAAGGTCTCCTCAAGTTTCCTGACTGCATCAGCGGTCATAATTACTTTCTCGAAGCGAATCAGGCTAACCGGATCCACGTTATTTACATCACAGATACCAACATTGTGCAGGTTGCGGGACGCCAGGTACAGGTTATCGCTGATATCCTGCGCCACGATCATCACGTTGTTGACACCCAGTTTATTCAGTTTTTCAACCAGTTCGCGGGTTTTCGGTGCATCAACAGTAAAGTTGTCGACAACCAGTAAACGCTCGGTACGAACCAGTTCAGACAAGATCGAGCGAATTGCCGCCCGGTACATCTTGCGATTAATCTTTTGCGACCAGTCTTTGGGCTGGGCAGCAAAGCTCTGCCCACCGCCACGCCAAATCGGGGAGCGGATTGTACCAGCTCTTGCGCGTCCTGTCCCCTTTTGTCGCCAGGGTTTTTTACCCCCGCCCTTTACGGCTGAGCGATTTTT